>JBEAYO010000256.1:0-5539 GCA_041159285.1 Bacteroidota bacterium
ATGTTAGGCGCGCGGGGCGAAGCCCCGCGCGTCTTTTGCGGGAAGGCGCCTCGCGAAAGGGCCTTTTGAGACAGGCTCAAGGGGGATTTTAGGCGCGCGGAGCGAAGCCCCGCGCGCCTTTTGCGGGAAGACACCTCGCCAAAGGATCTTTTGAGACGACCTCGAGGGAAAGTAGCTATTTTTCCAGCCCCCTTTTCTAATGAAAACTTAATTCACTTTAAAAAGTTTTACCAGCTTCCAGGCGCTTGCCCTGCCAGCATTACTTTTGGGAAAGGTACTGAAATAATTCATATCTTTGTAATTCACTCATTAAATCAATATCGCCATGGCAAAACGGAATTTATTCTCCTCCTCCGGAAACCCCTTCCTCAAAGAAAAGGCTTTCCAGAACCAGTCCAACGAAATCCTGGACGCCGGCCTGGATCAAGCGCAGCGCATGACCGTCCAGGGTGCCGTCAACAAGTCCTTCCTGCTCTTCGGCCTGCTGATGATCACTACCCTGGTCAGCTATGCCATCCCCAACCAGCTCTTCATGTGGACTGGCGCTATCGGCGGGCTCATCGCCGTGCTGGTAACCAGCTTCCGCCCTCACCTGGCCCCTACCCTGGCTCCTGTGTACGCCCTGCTGGAAGGCCTGTTCGTCGGCTCCGTGACCCGCATTTACGGGGAAGCCTTCGGGGGCGGCATCATCTTCCACGCCGTCACCATGACCTTCGCCCTGCTCTTCTCCATGCTGTTCATCTACAAGGCGGGCATCATCAAAGTAACCGGCAAGTTCAGAATGGGCGTGGCCATGGCCACCATGGGCATCTTCCTGGTCTATCTGGCGAATATCATACTCGGCTTCTTCGGCGTTGACATGCCCTTCCTCCACGAAGGCGGCTTGCTGGGCATCGGCATCAGCGTGGTCATCATCGGCATCGCTTCCCTTAACCTGTTGCTCGACTTCGACAATTTTGAAAAAGGCGAACAGTTCGGCGCTCCCTCTTACATGGAATGGTTCTCCGCCATGGGCCTGCTCGTCACCCTGGTCTGGCTGTATATTGAAATGCTGCGCCTTATCTCCCTGCTTTCCGGAAGGGATTGACAGCCTCATACCCAGCCCCAAAGAGCCCGTCCTGAAGACCCGGCCATTCATTCCGCCGATGCCGCTTAGCCCCCGGAAAGGTATTTTAAATGCGCGTGGCGAAGCCCCGCGCATCTTCCCGAAAGGGCACATCGTAAAAGGGTCTTTTGAGACCACCCTCGCCAACAACTAAAACAACCCCTCGCTTGTTTTCTTTATTTAAAAACTGAACTGATAAACCTTATGCGCCTCGACAAATTAGCTACCCTCCTCCTGCTGTCTTTACTGGTCACCACAAAAGCCCCCGCCCAGTCCGAGTCCTCAAAACAGACATTCGCCCCTGGCCCCGATGAAAACTCCCTGCTCTGGAAAATCTCCGGCAAGGACCTCAGCCACCCCTCCTATCTCTTCGGCACCATCCACATCATTGGAAAAGATGACTTCTTCCTATCAGACAGCACCCGCTCCTTCATCAACCAAGCGGACCTCATCACCTTCGAAATCAACATGGAGGAAATGAACAACCTGGCCTCACAGTTCGACCTCATCATGAAATCCTTCATGGACAACGGCAAGTCCCTGCGCGACCTCCTGACCCCCGAAGACTACCAACTCGTCAACAAACACTTCAATGAAATGGGCATCCCCCTGTTCATGTTCGAACGCATGAAACCCCTCTTCCTCACTGTCTTCGCAGGCCTCGACATGAATCCACAAGCCATGTCCTCCGGAGAAATGCTCTCCTATGAAATGGAAATAATGACCCTGGCAAAAAAAATGAATAAAAAAATAGACGGACTCGAAACCGCTGAGTTCCAAATGAGCGTGTTCGACAGTATCCCCTACGAAGCACAGGCTCAAATGCTCGTCGAAAGCATCCGCTCCTCAGCTTCCGGCGATGATGAGCTGGAAAGAATGATCAAACTCTATAAGGACCAGGATATCAATGGAATGATCAGCATGATGCAAACCGAGGAACAAGGTATCGGACATTACGAAGACCTCCTCCTGGTGTCCCGCAACAAAAACTGGATACCCGGCATGTCCAGCATGATGTCCCGGCAAAAAACTTTCTTCGCCGTGGGCGCCGGCCACCTCGGCGGCGAGACGGGCGTCGTCGCGCTCCTGCGCCAAGCGGGGTACACCCTCTCCCCTGTCCGCGGCTGACAGCTCGTGCACGCTGATCGCTAACGCCACTCAACTCCTCGCTATGAGCAACATCTCCATCAAAGGGCTCTCGGTCTCCTACGATAAGAAATTGGCCCTCACCAATATTTTCCTGGAAATGTCCGGCGGAAATATCTACGGAGTGCTGGGACCCAATGGCGCCGGGAAATCCACCCTTTTCAAGGCCATCCTTGGCCTGATACCCACCGGGACAGGACAAATCCTCATCAATGGCCAGCCCATCCAAAAACAAAGAAAAACAATCGCATACGTCCCCCAGAAAGACGATGTGGACTGGCAGTTCCCTGCCACCGTCATGGACGTTGTGCTCATGGGCCGGTACCCTCACAAGAAACTCTTCCAAAAACTGGGGAATAATGACAGACTGGCAGCACTGGACGCCATGCGCCGCCTGGGCATCGAACACCTGCAGGACAAGCAAATCGGCGAGCTCTCCGGCGGGCAGCAACAACGGGTGTTCCTCGCCCGGGCACTCTGCCAGGAGGCTTCCATCCTCATGCTCGACGAACCCTTTACCGGCGTTGACCTCACCACCGAGGAAAATATCATCGCACTGCTCAAATCCCTGGCTGCCAACGGAAAGATGCTGCTCGTGGTTCACCACGACCTGTCCTCCGTCCCCTATTACTTCGACCAGGTCGTGCTGGTCAACCAGCGCCTGGTCGCCGTCGGAAAAACAACGGAAACTTTCACCCAGGAGAATATCGCAAAGACCTTCGGCGGCCAGCTGCCAGTCCTGCACCTCACAGGACTTGTCTGACCGAGCGCCGAAGTGATCTCTCAGGCCTCCATGTACACCTCCATAGGCGGACAGGTGCACACCAGGTTCCGGTCTCCATAAGCATTGTCCACCCGACCAATCGAAGGCCAGAACTTGTACCCCTGGCGCAGATAAGGAAGCGGCCAGGCGGCCTTCTCCCGGCTGTAGGGCAGGTTCCAGTCGTCAGCAGTCAACAACTCCGCCGTATGGGGTGCATTGTGCAGCACATTGTTGTCCGCGGCATAATCGCCAGCGGCAATCTCGTCTATCTCTTTGCGGATCTGCAACATCGCATCGCAGAACCTGTCTAGTTCTTCTTTTCCCTCGCTCTCCGTCGGCTCAATCATCAGGGTGCCAGCCACCGGAAAACTGAGCGTCGGAGCATGGAATCCGTAATCCATCAGGCGCTTGGCCACATCCTCGGCGCTGCAAAACTCCTTGAAGGGACGCAAATCCACAATCATCTCATGTGCGGCACAGCCATGCTCCCCGGTGTAAAGTATGGGATAAACGCCCTCCAGCCTCGCCTTGATGTAATTGGCATTCAGTATGGCGTAGCGGGTGGAATCCAGCACTCCCCTGGCACCCAACATCCGCACATAGCCATAGGAGATCAACAGGATGCTGGCGCTGCCCCAGGGCGCTGCGCTCACCGCATTGATGGCCTGCCCCCCACCGGTTTTTGCAAAAACATGCCCCGGCAGGAAAGGCGCCAGCTTCTCATTCACGCAGATGGGCCCCATACCCGGACCTCCGCCACCGTGTGGGATGGCAAAGGTCTTGTGCAGATTGAGATGACATACATCCGCACCGATGAGACCCGGACTGGTCAATCCGACCTGTGCATTCATATTGGCCCCATCCATGTACACCAGGCCTCCATTCTCATGGATCATGTCGCAAATCTGCCTGATGCCAGTCTCGAAAACCCCATGCGTCGAAGGATAGGTCACCATCAGACAGGCCAGTTGATCTTTGTACTGCTCGCACTTCGCAGTCAGGTCCGCCATGTCCACATTGCCCTTTTCGTCACAGGCCACCACCACGATTTGCATGCCCGCCATGGCCGCACTGGCCGGATTGGTGCCGTGCGCGGAAGAGGGTATCAATGCAATGTTCCTGTGCAGTTCCCCGCGCGACTCGTGCCAGGCGCGGATCACCATCAAGCCGGCGTACTCGCCCTGTGCGCCGGAATTGGGCTGCAGCGAGCAGGCGGTAAATCCCGTTGACTCGCACAGATACTGCTCCAACTCCCGGAAAATCTCTTGGTATCCCTCCGTCTGGTCCCCCGGTACAAAGGGATGTATGTTGGCAAACGGCTCCCAGCTCACCGGAATCAACTCACTCGCCGCGTTCAGCTTCATCGTGCAGCTGCCCAGGGGAATCATGGAATAGACGAGGGAGAGGTCCTTGTTCTCCAGGCGCCGGATGTAGCGCATCATCTTCGTCTCAGTGTGATTGCAGTTGAATATTTCATGCGTCAGATAAGGCGTTTCGCGCACCAGGGCCGGCTGCAACTGCAGCTTGTCATCTGTTTTGAAATTCACGGCCAGCTCCATATCCTTCGCCTGCGCGAAAATACTGATTATCAAATCTGCATCTTCCGCCGTCACCGTCTCGTCCAGAGCAAGCTGGATGGTATCGCCCTCGTACCAGAAGTTGACCTCGTTCGATATCGCCAGATGTTTCACCGCTTCCATCTGAGCCGGGCTCACGCGGATGCTGAGGGTGTCAAAATAATAATCGTTCATCAGCTCGTACCCTACTGCGCGCAGGTTGCTGTCGATGATCCGGGCATAGGCATGCACCCTCTCTGCAATGGCGCGTATCCCCTTGGGGCCGTGCCACACGGCATACATGCCAGCCATGATGGCCAGCAATGCCTGTGCCGTGCAAATATTGCTGGTGGCCTTCTCCCTGCGAATATGCTGCTCCCGCGTCTGCAGCGCCATGCGCAGCGCGCGCTTCCCATTGGCATCCACCGATACGCCGATGATGCGGCCGGGGATGATGCGCTTGAAATCCTCCCGCGTGGCAAAAAAGGCAGCATGCGGGCCGCCAAATCCCATGGGGACGCCAAATCGCTGGGCGTTGCCAACTGCACAGTCGGCTCCCCACTCCCCGGGCGGCTTTAACAGGGCCAGCGCCAGCAGGTCTGTCGCCACTGTCACATACACCTGGTGGGCACGGGCTTTTTCAACAAAGGCCCTGTAATCCTCGACTGCCCCCTGCCTGGCCGGGTACTGCAGCAGCACCCCGAAGGTCTTTTCATTGAACTCATAGGTTTTCCAGTTGCCGCGAACCACCTTGATATCCAGGGGCGTGGCACGGGTGAGCAGCACGTCGCAAGTCTGATCCATCACCTGCTCGTCCACAAAAAATTCATTGGCGGTGTCGTCATCCTTCGCCCGCTTGTTCTTCACCCCGTAAAACATCGCCATGGCCTCGGCAGCCGCAGTGGCTTCGTCCAGCAGCGAGGCATTGGCGATGGGCAAGCCCGTCAGATCGCTCACCATGGTCTGGAA
>JBEAYO010000257.1:0-5532 GCA_041159285.1 Bacteroidota bacterium
TGTTCGGCCGGCCACAGGCCGGCCGAACACCCTTTCCGGGGAAAAATCGGCCCCGGCCGAACGGATTGCCGGGTCTTTTGAGACATCCTCTTAATACCAGAAGGTCTTTTGAAACAGACTCCGCCCTTTCCGGGGAAAGCAAGCGGTTCCGGCCGAATCCCTTTAATTTTGAGGGGGGCGTAATTTCTATAAAACAATAGCAATATGAATGACAGGCATTACAAGGTTTTGGTTAACCAGGATCTGGAAATCGGGTTGAGAGAAGGGGAGGTCATGAGCCTGGACCTGCTCGCAGAAAGAAATCCTGAGGAATGGCACTTGTTAGTCAATGACAGCAGCTATCGCGTGAGGGTGGCAGCTTACGACCCCAGCACCCGCAGCCTGGAATTGGAGGTGAACAACAAGCTGTACCGGATAAAGATAGAGAATGAATATGACGCTTTGGTGCATGAATTGGGGTTCAGCGCGGGAGTGTCGCATAGAATAAGTGAATGGAAGGCACCCATGCCGGGACTGGTCCTTGATTTGCTGGTCCAGGAGGGGAGCGAGGTACAACAGGGGGATCCCTTGCTGATCCTGGAGGCGATGAAGATGGAAAATATCATCAAGGCAACGGGCGTCGGGAAGGTGAGTAAGATTCACGTTGGAAAAGGCATGGCGGTGGAGAAAGGCCAATTGCTGCTTGAAATGGAGTGAGAGGTGGCTAATGCGAAACGCCCTGTTTGAAAAGGAGTTGTGCTGTTTTTAAAAAACCTGCCATCTTTTGAAATATGTTTCGTAAGCGCTGCCAGGTCCTCCTTAAGGACGTTCGGCGGGCTACAGGCCCGCCGAGCGCCCTTTCCGGGAGGTAAGCAGCACCGACCTGAAACACTGTGGTTTTGAAGGCATTCTTTTTTCAGCAAGCCCTATGTCACCCACAGGTTCTCATATAGAACCAATAATTTTTAAACATGCATTAAACCAGAAAAGCTATGGATAACAGTCATGGAGGAGAACACCGCTCGGTTCATTTCTCAACAGCAAGGCGGTTTTTAATAGTGGGCTGCATGTCGGGAGTGACAGCCGTCATACTCGGTGCCTTCGGTTCACATGTCATAAAACCCCTGCTGGCAGAGAACCAGTTCCAGCTATTTGAGACAGGCGTAAAGTACCACTTCTACCATACCTTCGCCATCATTTCTGCTGCTTTTGTCAGTCGCTATGGCAGCAGGAGGTGGAGCCAGGCAGCAGGATGGCTTTTTTTCTCAGGCATCGTGTTTTTCTCGGGATCGCTTTACCTGATGTCCATAAGCGACCTGCTGCAGGCGCCGGAGCTGAAAACCTTCCTGGGGCCCCTGACGCCTGTGGGCGGCACCCTGTTAATAGCAGGTTGGGTGGCCATGCTCAGAGCCAGCATCCACTACGAACGCAAGCAGTAAGAAGAAGAAAGCCGATTCAAATCGTTTGCCGGCTGATATCCGCGAGTATGTCCCGAAAGAGAATCCCTCTGTTCGCACTCGCCTTTTCCCCCTTTTCATTGATTTGCATTCCTCCTTCGGACATCAGTTTGCCAGCGTGGTGCAGCGCCACCACCTGCCAGGATTGATTGAAAACCGGCGACCCGCTGGAGCCTGGTTCCGTGTCTGCCTTGTAAAACAGATAGCTCTTCCACAATGAGAGCACCTCATTGGAGGTGAGGGCAATTTGCTTGACATCGCCCTTGGGGTGCTGAATGATGTTAACCGGATCACCTGGCACCGGGATGGCATCCGGCGCCAGTTGCAGGCAGCCCCACTCGCTGAGGGGCACCGATCCCGGCCGCTCCAGTACTTTCAGCCGGGTGTAGTCCATGGTCGGATCCCCATTTGTCAGGAACTGGTCCGCATCAAAGTGATACTGATAGCGGGTTTTCGGCCTGCCAGAGATGTCTTCCTCAAAGTTGAATTCCACATAGGCGTTGTCTGCGGTAACCTGGTCAGGAATGACGTGGTGGTTGGTGAAGAGGTAGTTCCCCTCCACCAGAAAGCCGGTGCCGGTGGCGCCATCTGGGCAGACAATCCTGCCTACGCTGCGCGTTGCCTTTAGGGCCATTTCCAGCCAACTGATTTTGACCATCCTGCTGCGGTCGCCCATGATTTTTTCAAGGGCCTCATCATCCACCGAGAAATTCATGCCCTTCACGCCGCTGAGCATTTCATTGAGTTCCATTTTCCGGGGTATGCCATCCACGATGTTCAGCATCGCATGCCGGATCTGGGCCTTGGTGCGCTGGTAGTTTTCCAATGGGAGGATCCCCGACATCATGTCCTTCTCGTTGCTCTTGAAACGGCCTCTTTGAAGAATCAGGTCGTTTTCAATGCCGATGCGGAGGTCTTTGTCAATGCGGTTGAGCAGGTCAAAGGCGTCGGTGAGTTCATCTTCCTGGATGAGGTCCTTGACGTTTTTCAGATAGAGAAACTGGGCTTTTTGCATAAGGTCGTATTATGGCGGAAATATATTGATTTCCGCGATTTATCTGCCCCGTGACATGGCAAAATTTGAGGCAAGCAAGAATTTTATTTACTTTGAATGTTGTTTGGCGGGATTCAGCCATAAGAGTTCCGGCCCTTTGATCACTTCTTTTTGAATAAACAATGCAAATAAAGCATCAGTCCTGCATTCAGGGAAGCCCCCGAGCCTATGTGTTGGGCTTTGACCTGGGAACCTCATCCGTCAAGGCGGTTGCCTACGACTGCGGGGGTGGGCTCATTGGCAAAGTGGCGGGAGCCTGCAAGACGCATGTGGCGCAACCGGGCTGGCAGGAACAGGATCCTGATCAGGTCGTAGCCACCGCACTGCGGGTCATGCGCAAGATGACGGGGCTTCACGGAAGGCCTGCTGCCGTGGCCTTCAGCAGTGCCATGCACAGCCTCATCGCCGTGGATGCTGCCGGAAAAGCAATCAGTCCCTGCCTGATCTGGTCTGACCAGCGCAGCCACGCGATGGCTGAGGAGCTGGGAGCCAGCGGGGAAGGCCGTTCCATTTACGAGGCCACCGGCACGCCTGTCCACCCGATGTCCCCACTGCTAAAAATCGCCTGGATGCGGGTGTACCAGCCTGAGGTTTTCAGCCGGGCAGTCCGCTTTGAGGGAATCAAGGAGTACCTCGTCAGGCGCTTGTTTGGAGAAGCGGTGATGGATGAATCGCTTGCCTCGGCCACGGGGCTCTACGATGCACAGGAGCGCCAGTGGTTTGGTCCTGCGCTGGATTTCTCGGGCATTTCACCCGGCCAATTGCCAGCGGTGGTGTCGCCTTTCCATCAGCTTGCCAGACTGGACGCCAGGGGAAGGCGGCAAACCGGCACCGGGCCCGACACGCTTTTTGTGTTGGGAGCTTCTGACGGCTGTCTGTCCAACCTGGGTTCCGGGGTGATGCGCTCCGGGGAGGCCGTGTTGACCATTGGCACCAGTGCAGCCATGAGGGTGATGGTGACAGGGGCGCCGGGCCGCTTGCTGCCGGGTTTGTTCAGGTATCTGTTGTACGATGGAAAGTGGATTGTGGGCGGTGGCAGCAACAGCGGGGCGGTCATCTACGAATGGTTTGCCAGGTCTTTCCTGGGGATGCTGCCTTCCTCGCCGCGCATGAAGGCTCACCAGCTCGCCATGGAGGGGGTTGCACCCGGTGCGGACGGCTTGTTATTCCTGCCGCATTTGCTGGGAGAGCGGGCTCCGCTGTGGAATGCGAGAGCCAGGGGATGCTTCTATGGGATTGGACCGGGGCATGGGTTGCCTCATTTCCACCGCTCGGTGCTGGAGGGGATCCTGCTGAATCAATTCCTGACAGGCCGCAGGATATCCGACTGCGTCGCGCCTTTCGAGGTACTGTTTGCGGACGGTGGATTCACCAGGCTGGACTCCTGGGTGCAAATGGCGGCCGACATCTTTGGAGTGCCGGTTTATACCCTGGAGAGCGAGGACAGCGCGGCGCGCGGGGCAGCTTTGTTGGCACTGCGGTCAATCGGCGCCATTGACGACCCGGAGTCGGAATCGCTCAGGCCACCGGTTCAGAAGAGATTCCTTCCCGATGGTGAGCGGCATGCCTCCTATTTGAGGCAGGTGGATAAATTTCAGCAAATTTATGCCCGGTTGGAAAGCACTTTTGAAGGAAAGTAATACATTTGAAGCCACCTGATTGAAACCGGATTTCGTCAAGCAACAACGCATCATGACAAGCTCAACCATACAAAATAGATTGACCACCCGTGCGGCAAGCGTGGAAGATGTCCCGCTCATCCTGGAGTTTATCCGGGAGCTGGCGGAGTATGAAAAATTATCCCATCTGGTAGTGGCCACAGAAGAACTGCTGCGGGAGACGCTCTTTGGCGCCAGGCCCGCCGCGGAGGTCATCCTGGGATATTTTGAAGAGAAGCCCGCTGCCTTCGCTCTTTTTTTTCATAACTATTCCACCTTTCTGGGGCGGCCCGGCATTTACCTGGAAGACTTGTTTGTCAAGCCTGAATTTCGCCGCCGCGGGTTTGGAAAGCAGTTGTTGACCAAGCTGGCCGGGCTGGCTGTGGAGCGCAACTGCGGCCGCCTGGAGTGGTCGGTGCTCGACTGGAACACGCCGGCCATAGAGTTTTACAGGAGCCTGGGTGCAGTGGGGCTGCACGATTGGACGATATTCCGCCTCACCGGTCACAACCTGACAAAGCTGGCAGCAGAGCACCCATGAGCGCGCCGTCGCCGGAAAATTAGCAACTTACTTTCTTCCGAACAGCAAGATCCAGTTATCCTGGACCAGACCGACGGTGCCGACCTTATGGCAGGCGAGGTAGTTCCAATCCTTGCTGAGCAGCATGCGGCGATGTCCGCGTGAAGGGTAGTCTGCATCTGCCAGCAGTTCGATGACTGCTTTTCTGATATCCGCCTCATTGCTGCTGCTGATGATGATTTCATTGCCGTCAGCCATTTCAGGGCAGGATTTTTTCACCCTTTCCCAGGGCCAGCTGCCGTCAGATCCCTTGTGGCTGGCCACGTTGGACTTGCGCTGGTCTTCGCCGTGTTTGACGGCTGCGTCGTAAAGGCAGGGCACGGTTTGAAGCAAGCTCAGGGGCTTCATCTTCCGTAGTTCCTCCTTGAGTTCATTGCAGGCTGAGCGCAGGACGTCCTCTTCCGCGGTGGCGGGCAGGCGGTTGATGTAATTGTCTATTGCAGCAATGTAAGCAGCAGGATTGGTTCGCAGCAGGTTGATTTCGTCCGTCATGCTTCTTTCCCCGGCCTTGAGGTAGGGTTCCTGGACAGGCTTGAAATCGGCACCGGGATTTAGTGCCTCCTCCACTGGAGTTGCTGCTGGCTTCTGGAGTTTGATTGCCTGGTTTTCAGCAGATTCATAGGCTGCCGGCTGTTTGTCGTTGTCATTTCCTGCGGTTGGTTTATCGGATTGCCCGGGCTGTTCAAGAAAAACGGAAACCGGGTAGGAAGCATTCTCCGGGGTTTGGTAGGGAACAGGCGCGGCAGAGGCTGTGCTGGTGGCAGGCGGGGGGCAGATGCAGTCGCTGATTTTCAGCACCATGCC
>JBEAYO010000258.1:0-5499 GCA_041159285.1 Bacteroidota bacterium
AGGCACTGCGCCCCGGGGCTTTTTATACAACCCCAGCACTGCTGACCGCACCGGTGTTCCAAGTGCTGTCAGCACTTTGGAGTGCTGACAGCACTGCTGACAGCACCGGCGGAACAAGCCGCAGAAAGCGGGCCGGCGCCGGCCTTGGAGGACAAGGGCTGCCAAAGACAAGCCCCAGGGCACTCAAAGGGCCTCCTTCCCATCAAAATTTCAGAAGAAGTCCATTTTTTTTATAAATGATTCACTGATTTAGAGATTTTTGCAAAAGTTTGCAATCATATTTTGAATCCCGCCCGAAGCAAGACAGCACAAAAAGGGCGAAAAGCCAGAAAAATACCGCCATGTTTGAACAAGTAAGACAAATCATCCGGGAAATCGAAGCCGCAGCACCGAAGACGAAAGAAGAACTAGAACAGTTCCGAATCCGCTTCCTCGGGTCCAAGAACATCATAAAGCCCCTGTTCGGGGAAATCAAAAACGTGCCCGCCGACCAGAAAAAGGATTACGGCCAACTCGTCAACGAAGCCAGGGAAGCCGCCGAGCGCAAATTCGAAGCCCTCCAGGAAACACTGGCCTCTGCCGACAGCGAAGCGGAAGCAGGCCTGCTCGACCTGACGCGGCCCGGAGACCCCTTCCCGCGCGGCAGCCGCCACCCCATCGCCACCACCCTGAGCCGCATCGTCGGCATCTTCCAGCGCATGGGATTCGTCATCGCTGAAGGCCCCGATATCGAGGACGACTGGCACAACTTCACCGCCATGAATACCCCGGAGGACCACCCCGCCAGGGACATGCAGGACACTTTCTACCTCCAGGGCAGCACCGAGATGCTCCTTCGCACCCATACCTCGCCGGTGCAGGCAAGGGTCATGACCACCCAGAAGCCTCCCATCCGCATCATAGCCCCCGGCAGGGTATATCGCAATGAAACCATCAGCGCCCGCTCCCATGCCCAGTTCCACCAGGTGGAGGGCCTGTACGTGGACGAGGGCGTCAGCTTCGCGGACATGAAGCAGACGCTGATGTACTTCGCCCAGGAAATGTTCGGAACGCCCAGGATCAGGTTGCGCCCCAGCTACTTCCCCTTCACGGAACCCAGTGCGGAGATGGATGTGTGGATCGGCATGGACAATGAAAAGAATTACCGCCTCTCCAAGGGTACCGGATGGCTGGAAATCCTGGGCTGTGGCATGGTGGACCCGGCAGTGCTGCAAAACTGCGGCATTGACCCCGAAAAATACTCCGGCTTCGCCTTCGGCATGGGAATAGAGCGGCAGGCCATGCGGCTTTACGACATACACGACATCCGCCTGTTTTTTGAAAATGACGTGCGCTTTTTACAGCAATTCAGATCTGTCATCTAACCATCATCACGCCTATGTTAATCAGGCTACGCACTGCGATTGAGCGCGGGGAAACCTCCTGCAGCGAGCTCGTGCGGCAATACCTTGCCCGCATTGAGGAAACCCGCCATCTCAACGCCTATGTGGAAGTCTATGCCGAAGAAGCCTTGAACAGGGCTGCTGAGCTCGATGAAAAATTCAAGCGGGAACCTTCGGCGGCAGGTCCGCTGTTCGGCGCGGTGGTCTCCATCAAGGATGTCATCTGCCACGAGGGCCACGAGGTCACGGCAGGATCCAGAATACTGCAGGGCTTCCGTTCCCTCTACTCCGCCACGGCCGTGGAACGGCTGCTGAAAGCCGACGCCATCATCATCGGCCGCGTCAATTGCGACGAATTCGCCATGGGCAGCACCAACGAGTCCTCCTTCCACGGACCCGCGCGCAACGGGGAGGATCCCTCCAAGGTGCCCGGCGGATCCTCCGGCGGATCGGCCGTGGCCGTGCAAACCGACACCTGCCTGGTCTCCATCGGAAGCGATACCGGCGGCTCCGTGCGCCAACCGGCCGCATTTTGCGGCGTCACCGGGTTCAAGCCCACCTACGGGCGGATTTCAAGGTACGGGCTGCTGGCCTACGCCTCCAGTTTCGACCAAATCGGCCTGATTGCCAGGGAAGTGAGCGACATCGCGGCCGTGCTTCAGGTAATCGCCGGGCCCGATGACTTCGATGCCACTGCCCTGCCCGAAGCGCCGGACATCAAGCTCGAACCAGAACAGCAGGCTGGCAGGATGAGGATCGCCTGCTTCGACAAGGCCCTGCACCACCCCGGCATGAATCCCGACATCAGACAGCTGACGTTGCAATTCATCGAGCAGCTCAAAGGCGAGGGGCATGTGGTGGAGAACGTTGAATTCGACTACCTGGACTATCTCATTCCCACTTATTACGTGCTGACGACCGCGGAGGCTTCCTCCAACCTCAGCCGCTACGACGGCATCCGCTTCGGCTACAGGGCCGGCGATGCCACCAATATCCGGGAAACGTACACCAAATCCCGCACAGCAGGCTTCGGCACGGAGGTGAAAAGGAGGATCCTGCTCGGCACCTTCGTCCTGAGCGCCGGCTACTACGACGCCTACTACGCCAAAGCACAGCAGATGCGCCGCCTCATCCGCGACCGGACACGCGACATCCTGCACCAGTACGACTTCATTCTGATGCCAGCCTCTCCCCTGCCCCCCTGGAAGATAGGAGAAGTGGTCAACGACCCCGTGGCCATGTACCTGGCCGACATCTTCACCGTTCAGGCCAACCTCAGCGGCTGCCCCGCCATTGCCTTCCCCATTGGCCGCGACGGGGACGGGATGCCCGTGGGCATCCAGCTCATGGCCGACCTCCTGCAAGAGTCAAAATTGCTCTCATTTTCACAGCAATTCGCCGGCAAATGTTAATTTCCGGGCCCTGCCGGGCAATTATTGCATCCAAAGCCTTGTTTTATAGGCATTAATTTTTATTTTTGCATTCATGCAATTGCATTTTTGAAACACTCGCCGATAAATTAACACATACTATCTGAGGCTATTGACAATATACTGAAAAGTATAATTTATTATTTTATTATTTAATATAAAAAAAGGCTTCAGAGCCAGGTTTAAGGCAGGATGTATCATTGAAATCCGCCGCGGACAACGGCGGAAAAAGAGGATGGGCGAGGCTGCGTGTTACTTTATTGTTGATTTCAACTCATATTGTCCAACTAAGGCAAATCCGGCAGTCCCCACCTGCGTACATCCCTGCGATTAAATTGACTCAACAGTGATTAGAGCCTGTTTGAGATTTCTTCTGGCTGGAAATCAATGCGTCCGGTTTTCGCTGCGGATTTATTCAGTCATTTGTCCCGACAAGTCCCTTTGTAAATCCCCCGCGATTTCCATTTTCAGTTTGAATAATTCCTGAACGTGTTCTCAGTCCTATGCCTTGGTGGCATTCGACGTCACTAACAACAGAATACAACATGGAACCAACAACGGTGCGAAGTTTGGCCGCAACGATGCTATTCCTCTTTGCTTTCAATGGTGTCTGCTCAGCTAATCCGGTTTTTGACAAAGACGAAATTACGAAGCGGATCAGCGAAATGAATCTTATCGTCGAAGCAAATTACAACAAAGCCGTGGAGCTTCACGTCAGGAAGTACCTCTCCGGCAATGGCAGCCTGGTCAGAAATGTACTTTACCGATCTGCGATTTATTTCCCGATTTTCGAAAAGCTCCTCAAGGAAGAGGGTTTGCCTGAGGATTTGAAGTACCTGGCCGTGGTGGAATCCGCCTTGAACCCCAGGGCGATGTCCCCCGTCGGTGCCGGTGGCCTGTGGCAGTTCATGGCAGGCACTGGCCGCAACTACGGGCTTGTCATCAACAAAGAGGTGGATGAGCGCTCCTGTGCCCACAAGTCCACCGAGGCGGCAATCATCTATCTCCAAAAGCAGTATGAGCGCTATGGGAGCTGGGAGTTGGCCCTGGCCGCATACAATTGCGGGGCCGGCAATGTTGACCGTGCCATCCAGCGGGCGAGGAGCAACAATTACTGGAAGCTCCAGCGCTACCTGCCAAGGGAGACCAATAATTTCGTGCCCGCCTTCATCGCCGTGGCGTACGTGGCAAATTATTATCACCTGCATGAAATCGAGCCTTCTTTTCCCAATTTGGATATGCAGCTTACCGAGCCGGTGAAGGTTTTCACCCGGATTGATTTCAACACCATCGCTGCCGTCACGGGAATTCCCGTGCAAATGGTTGCGGAGATGAACCAGGCCTTCCGGAAGAACTACGTGCCGGAATATCCCGAGGGTTTCAACGTGCTGCTGCCCCGTCGGGTGGCGACCTCCCTGCGGGAATACCTGGATCTGCTCAGGCCTGACAGCGGCCGCAAGGATGCGATGCCGGAGTTGCCCCCGCTCGTGGATTCTGCCTCCTATCATCCTGAGTCCTTTTATGTGAGGTCGGTTTACAAGGTGGTAGAGGGGGACAATCTGGCCAAGCTCGCCGAGTTGTTTTCCTGTTCTGCCTATCATCTCAAGGTTTGGAACAACCTCGTTTCTTCTGCAATTTGGCCCGGCCAGGAGCTGGCTGTCTGGTTTTCGACGGAGACGCGGCATTTTTTACCCCAACCCGAGCTGCTTGAGGCGGTTGAATCGCTTGCATCCTGGGAGAAGGTGAAGTCGCGGCAGGGTCGCCTTAATGCGATTCCCTCCCACATTGAGTATCTGCCGGTGGTGGTTACAATGAAGGGGAAGGACGGGGATGAGTCCTTTGCAGCGCTGCTTGCAAGAAAGAGCGCCAGTTTGCTGTCCAGCTCGCAGCAGCAACAACACCGGGATTTTGAACTGGTGGCAGCCCGGTTTGAAGGCCTGACCCTTGACGACCTTGTCAAGTGGAATAGGTTGGCCAAGAGCGGCCTGGAAATTCCAGGCATCAAGGTCACCGCTGCCAACAATGCAGCTCAGTCACAATCTCTTGGTGAGGAACACCCTGCCGGGCTCAATACTGACGGCTCGACAGAGTCTGATGATTCGGCGCGGCGCGCAAAGGCTAAGCTATTCAAGAAAAATGCGCTTAGGAATTGATAAGCGGCAAGGCAATTCAAGCCTTCTCCTGGCTGTCATTAAAACACGGCGGCGCCATTAGTACTTTTGACGCGGCGGGCGTTCATTCACCTTTCAGAAATAAAGGCTATCTCAAAAGGCGTCTCTTGCGGGGCGTCTGCTCGTAAAGGCGCAAAGTCCCTGTGCTCGCCGAACGGCCACACCGGGGCTAACCGGCAGCGGTGAACCAAAAAGTCCGTCCATCTTCTGTTTTCAAAATTCAAGCTAAACTGCTAACTTCCCCCGCGAAATGGGGTTTTGCCGCAAGCGTCGCGCCTGTGAGAGATGTACTTCTTTTGCCCGGGCGGATTTCAAGCAGGCAAGAGGGTTGCAGGTAAAACACCAACAATTCAGAACACATAAAAAATTTCACCATGTCACTAAAATCAAACAAAAAAATAATGAGCGGGCGGCGGGAGTTTGTAAAAAACTCTGCGCTGGCGGCAGGAGGCCTCCTGCTGGTGCCCGGGGTGCTGTCCGCACAGGCTCATATTGACGGCGATGACGTCATCAAGG
>JBEAYO010000259.1:0-5497 GCA_041159285.1 Bacteroidota bacterium
TGGGCGACGCCAACCCGCGGCGGAAAGGGGGATTTTGGGGGTGCGGGGCCGCGCCCTGCGCTCTTTTTGAAGGAAAGACACCCCGCAAAAGTTTTTTTTGAGACGGGCTCAAAAAAATTTCCTCGCCGGGCCTGTCACACAAACCTGTCAATCACAGCCTTTAGCCGCTCCAGGATTTCCTCAATGCTGCCGATGCCGTCAACCTTGTGCGACTTGCCAGCCCCAGCGTAGTAATCGAACACTGGCGTCGTCTCACTCTTGTACACGTCAATCCGGTTGCGGATGATGCGCTCATCATTGTCATCACTCCTGCCGGAAGTCTGCCCGCGCAGCAAAATGCGCTTGGTGATCTCATCGTCGCTCACATCCAGCGCCACCAGGCAGTTGATCGAAGTGCCCATGTCGGCAAGCAGTTGGTCCAACGCCTCAGCCTGCGCCACCGTCCTTGGAAACCCATCAAAGATGAAGCCATTTGCATCCGGGTTGGCATCCACCTTGTTTTTCAGCATGCCAATCGTCACTGAATCAGGAACGAGCTCCCCCTTTTCAATGTAGCTTTTGGCTAACTTGCCCAGAGGCGTGTCATTGCCCATCTCATAGCGGAATAAATCGCCGGTGGAAATATGGACGAGCTGGTAGTCTTCAACCAGTTTTGCGGCCTGGGTTCCTTTTCCGGAGCCGGGAGGGCCGAAGAGAATTAGATTTATCATGTCTATTTGTTGATGATTTAATCACTTACAGCAGCCAGCCGCTGGCAGCACCTCCTCAACCCAGGTCGAACTTGATCCCTTGCGCCAGCGGAATCTGCCGGCTGTAGTTGATGGTGTTCGTCTGCCGGCGCATGTAGGCCTTCCAGGAGTCACTGCCGCTTTCCCTGCCACCACCGGTTTCCTTTTCTCCGCCGAAGGCCCCTCCGATTTCAGCACCGCTTGTGCCGATGTTGACATTGGCAATGCCACAATCGGAGCCGGCGGCAGAGAGGAATTTCTCAGCCTCCCGCAGGTCGGTGGTCATGATGGCAGAGGAAAGCCCCTGCGGAACCCCGTTCTGTATGGCAATCGCCTGCTCCAGGTCCTGGTACTTCAGCAGGTATAAAATAGGCGCAAAGGTCTCATGTTGCACGATGGGCATGTCCGGACTGGCTTCCGCGACACAGGGCTTTACGTAGCAGCCGCTTTCATAGCCCGGCCCTTCCAGTACACCTCCCTCCACGGCCATGCGACCGCCTTGCTCCCTGATCTTCGCCAGGGTGTCCAGGTATTTTTCAACGGCGTCCCTGTCGATGAGCGGCCCGACGTGGTTGTGCTCGTCCAGGGGATTGCCGATGCGAAGCTGCTTGTAGGCAGCGGCTAACTTGTTCTTCACGGCCTCGTAAATGCTCTCGTGGATGATGAGTCGGCGGGTAGTGGTGCAGCGCTGTCCACAGGTTCCCACTGCCCCGAACAAGGCACCGGTGAGCACAAGGTCCAGGTCGGCGCTCGGAGTGACGATGATGGCATTGTTGCCGCCCAACTCCAGCAGGCTGCGGCCCAGGCGGGCAGCTACGGTCTGGCCGACGATTTTCCCCATGCGGGTGCTGCCGGTGGCTGAAATCAGCGGAACCCTGCCGTCCTTGGTCATGAATTCTCCCACCCGAAAATCGCCATTGATGAGGCAGACGACCCCTTCCGGCACCTGGTTGGCCTTCAGGACTTTCCTGAAAATATGCTGGCAGGCAACGCCGCAAAGCGGTGCTTTTTCCGATGGCTTCCAAATACAGACGTCGCCGCAGACCATCGCGATCATGGCATTCCAGGACCATACGGCCACCGGAAAATTGAAGGCGCTGATGATGCCGGTGATGCCCAGCGGATGCCATTGCTCGTACATGCGATGGTGCGGCCGCTCCGAATGCATGGTCAGGCCATACAACTGACGGCTCAATCCCACGGCAAAGTCACAAATGTCTATCATCTCCTGCACTTCGCCCCAGCCTTCCTGAAGGCTCTTGCCCATCTCGTAGCTCACCAACCGGCCCAGGGGATCTTTGTACCTCCTGAGCTCCTCGCCGTACTGGCGCACAATCTCTCCCCGCTTGGGTGCTGGTATTTCACGCCATACGCGAAAAGCCGCTTCCGCCTTGCGGACGACTTCCTCGTATTGCTCCCGCGTCGTCTGGCTCACCGCGCCGATGAAGGCACCGTCCACCGGGGAGTATGAGCGGATGTATTTCCTGGAGGTGACTGACTCCAGGCCGGTGCTGGTGCCGGCATTATTTCTTTTGAGATTTAGTTTTCGTAAAAAATCCATAAATTCTAACGTCTTATTTGATTGAAGGGTGTGAATACTTGTTTTCTTTTTCTGGTGAAGGGGCGGCAAAGATAAACAGACCCGGGCGTTTCAGGTACAAGAAATGACATAGTTCACCCGCCGCTCATCCTCTCACGTCGAACTCCATATCCAGCAATATGTCAAAGGAGCCGGCGGGGAAATTCCGCAGCCGCTCCAGCTTTACCTGCACGTTGATCTGATCGGGCAACACGAAGCCGCGAAGGTCTTCCACATTGCTGGGAATGAGGTCTATGTCCGTTCCGGTGCCGAGAGGAACCGGGTCCCGGTAAAAGGCCTCCTGCCCGCAGTTCTCCTGATCCTGCCCCAGGGGGCACAGGCGTATGGACACCGCGTCGATGAAATCCAGATTGGCCTGCGCGAAAATAATGGACAAGCGGGCCCTCCCCGGCATGACCCTCTTGATGTCCGAAGTGTCTATGCCCCGGGCATCGAGCAGTTGCATGGCATTGGTCCGCACGCCGTTGATGGGGATGTAGTACTCAAATCCCGGCTGAAGAGTGGGGTCTACCGTGAAGCTCAAATTCGTTACCGGTATGCGCACCAAGGGCGGAGTGTCCTCTTTCCGACAGGAAAGCATGGAAAAGACCGCAAGCAAGAGTAAAATTATATTTTTCATATTTAAATAGTATGAAATAGCCTTGCGCACGACGGCTACTGGCTGGCCAATCTTAGCCATTGTTGCCTTCATAACACGCTTTTATACGTAAAAATTATACTTGGTTCGGGTTTTATGACTAAGGTTTCGCGTAAAAAAAGCTGCCCTCATCTGCCAATTTCCTGAAAAGGGTGCTCTTGAGTCCGTCTCAAAAGACCCTGCCATTGGTTCCGTCGGTACCGCTTGCCTCCCGGAAAGGTCGGTCGGTGGCGCGCCTAAGCGCGCCGCCGGCCGCGGGAAGGGTATTTATGGGCACTGGGCGTAGCCCCGCGCCCATAAGACGAACACAAACTTCTTCCCGATATAAAAACGGCCGCCTTACAGCCTACCAACTCACCCCCATCTCCTCCAACTGCGCCGCAGCATGCAGGAAGTGTGCCGTGATCCAGAACACCGTCCAGCTTTCAGAATAACCGCCCCGCAGCTTCTTCACGTCTGACATGTCCCCGTGCTGGGCAAAATTGGTGTGCTGTAACTGCTCCCCGTGTGCCCCCGACGGCGCGATCATCTGACCACAGCTGCGGTACATCACTTCCGATACCCGCAGCAGGGAACGGTCTGCGGTGTAAAGCCCCAACTGGTAAACAGCAGGCACCATGACCACGCCATATACATCCAGGTGCTGATTTTGAGCCGAAACGACAGTCCAACCCCGGCTTTTGAAACCGTGATCTGCCATCCGGCCCGCCGGCAGCGGAATATCCCACACGGCCAGGTAACTCAACACGACGTCGCCGGCATGGCGGGCAAATCGAAGGTACCTTTCTTCCCGGGTGTGCTCGTAAGCGGCCAGAAACCCCTGAAAGGCTCCCCAGGCACCCTCCTTGTCTTCGCAGGTGGCATCCAGCGTGCCGCCCCAGTAGGGCTCCTCCATGGACAAATGGCGGCTGGCGTAGTAGTCAGCTGCCCGCAGGGCGGCCCGGGCAAATTCCGGCTCCTCAAACAGGCGTGCCGCCAGCAGCAACGGCGCTATGTAAAAGGCCTCGGCAGTATTGACCGGCTTCCAGCCGGCCGCCAGCAGCCTGGCGGCATGCACCTGACAGGCCTTTTTTAAAAAAGCTTCCCAGTCCGCTGTCCTCACCTTCTTGTTCTTCCTGCCCGCCCTGATAGCCAGTGCAATGCTGTTCATGGCCTGGCCTTCCGAAACGGGATCCGGGTTGCTCCAGGACTTGCTGCCGAGGTCGTAAACGACCGGAAATCCACCCGGGCCAATCGGCGCTGTGCAGATGTGATCCAAAGAGCGCTGCACAAGCTCCCAGACAGACGTGTCGCCGAGGCGCTCCGCCAGGGGCTGCAGGGCGTAACCCGGTGCCTCGCACTGCCCGGCCCAGCCCAGCACGATTTGCGGGGGGACGTGGGAGGGGAACATGTTGAATCCGGCATAACCGGCCCCCTCTACCCAGCGCGATTTTGCAAAGCGGTATTTGGCGGACAGAATGTCACTCATTGTCGGCAGGTCCTCGGCATAAAATGGCTTGAAAAGGTCTATGGCGGTGTGAACCGGCTGCTGAAAAGCAGTGCCGGCAGCTGGCGCCGGGAAGGCCTCCAGCCAAAATGTTTTTTCAATCACAGCCCCGGGTTGCACGCGCAGCCAGGTGTCGCCGTAATGGTGAAACCCCTGCTGCAAGGCCTTGACCACGTTACGTTGGCCATTGTAGGTCACCGGTCCCGACAACAGCAGCAGCTCCGTTTTATCTCCCTTTGCTTCAATGCCCAGGGACCACCACTGGTCGTAGCGGTTGCCACCGGAGGCCGGGGAAGGCAGCGAATGGAGCGCAGCCCCGAAGGTGCTTTCGCCTGACCCCCATTCTGCACAGGCGAAAGGCATGGGGAAGCGATGCTCTTCAAAAATCGCGGACTCCCCCGCCTGACCGTGGAAAGTGGCCACCTTGTGGCTGCCATTTTTTTCGCCGGAGGGATTTCCATAGTAGAGGATGCCCGGCAAAAAGGCCTTTACAGCTGTTGCGGGAATTTGCCAGCGAATGGCTAGGGTCACGCTGTCGAGCGCCTGCTTTCCTTTCCACTCGTAACGCCGGATACAGCGAACGCGCTGCCCCTCCTGGCGATAGGCATCCTGCAGCTGCCAATCTCCCTGGGGAAGGCTGATCTTGCCCTTGAGAATCTGCCACTCGTCCACCTGCTCCACCGTCGCGGGACGGGCATGCTGCCAGCTGCCTGGCCATTGGTCCTGCCAGCTTGTCGAGATGCTCCAGAGGCCTTCCTCCGGTGCGGATAAAAGAATGCTTCCAGCGACCTCCAGGCGTACCTCCCCGAAGCTGCTGATGTTCAGTTGCTGGGCATGCAGATGTACGGCGGCGAGGAATAGCAGCAGGGTCAGCAGATTTTTCCCGGTTTCTTTTGTCTTACTCATGAGGAATGGCTGTCACATTTGTTTGTAAATGGTTAGCATCCCTTGCAGATGTTGCTTGTTTTCCGGAAAGGGCGGTCGGCGGGAGAAGCCCGCCGGACGCGGGGAAGGGTTTTTTTTAGCGCGCGGGGCCGCACCCCCGC
>JBEAYO010000260.1:0-5484 GCA_041159285.1 Bacteroidota bacterium
GGGATTTTAGGTGCGCGGGGCGAAGCCCCGCGCACCTTTTGGGAGAAGATGCCTCTCCAAATGGGCCTTTTGAGACAGCCTCCTAAAATCCCCTTCCCGGGAGTGAATCGGCACCGGTGGAGCAAATCTCAAAAGCGCGGAAGGTCTTTTGAAACAGCTTCTAGCGCCTTAAAAAACCTTCCCCCGCGGCCGGCCCCATCTTTTGCCGATTGAATGTATTACATATTTTTAGAATTTTCAGATATTTGTATCACTTATAGATTAAGGGGTTGTGTAAAAAGTCAGGAAAGGGCGCTCTGGCGACTTTTTACGCAACCCCACCCTCAAAAAAAAACACAACAAACCTCACACCAAGGCCCGGCAACTTATCACATGGCACCCCGTATCTTTTGGAACGACAGCCGCTCCAATGAAAAGCACCTTGCAAGCAAGAGCTTCAGCAACCCGAATCCCAAAGAAAAAATCATGAAGTCTATAGACAATTTAAGAAAAAACACCTTGCGAACACTCTTCTTCCTGTGCCTTGCACTGAACAGCCCACTCTTTGCCCAAAAAAATAACCCAACCTGGCAACCACCCCAACTTTCCGTAGAATTCACACCCGGCGGTGGCTTCTACCAAGATTCCGTGGCAGTACAGCTGCTGTCACCCGGCGCCATCATCTTCTTCACCACCGACGGCTCCAGGCCCCGGGAAACCAAGTCCCAGCGATATACCCGGCCACTGCACCTAAAAAGCACCACCGTCATCAGGGCGATTGCCGTGATGGGGGGAAAGAAAAGCCAGGTGGCTTCCCAAACCTTCTTCGTCAACGAACCGGAAACCACCTTCCCCGTCATCTCCATCTCCACCTCACCCGACATGCTTTTCGACCCGGAGGTCGGCCTCTTTGTGAAAGGCCCCGGAGCCATCGACTCCCTCTGGCACCTGCCCGGTGCCAACTTCTGGAGCCGGCGCGAAATCTCAGCCAACTTCGAATTTTACGAAACTGATGGCAAATGCAAGTGGCACGACCAGGTCGGACTGCGCCTCTTTGGCGGCATGAGCCGCATTTTTCCCCAAAAGTCACTTCAAATCGTCGCCAGAAGCCGCTACGGCGAACCCTATATCCAATACCCGCTGTTCGGAAAAAACGGGCTCTCGAAATTCAAATACCTGGTGCTGCGCAACAGCGGCAGCGATTTCGGTAAGTCGCACTTCCGGGATGCCTTCATGACCAACCTGGTGAAGAAGTGGGAGGTGGATGTCCAGGACTACCGCCCTGCTCATGTCTATATCAACGGCCTGTACTGGGGCATCTACAACATGCGCGATAAAGTCAACCGCCACTTCCTCGCCGCGCATCATGGCGTGGACAAAGACAGCGTGGACATCATCGAGCACAAAATGACGCTCCGCTATGGCAAACTGGCGCATTACCAGCAACTGCTCAATTTCATCCACAAAAACAGCCTTTCTAAGCCCGCTAACTACGAGTACGTCAACAAGCGCATGCAGATTGTCAGCTTCATGGACCTGCAGATCGCCCAGATCTACTTTGACAACCGGGACGCCGGAGGCAACATCAAGTTCTGGCGGCCACAAACACCCAACGGCCGCTGGCGCTGGATCCTGTTCGACACCGACTGGGGCTTCGGCCTCAACGACCCCCTGGCCTACCGCTACAACTCCCTGGACTTCCACACCGAGCCCAACGGACCACATTGGCCAAACCCCGCCTGGAGCACCTTACTGCTGCGCAAACTGCTGGAAAACAAAGACTTCGAGCGCCAGTTCATCAACCGCTTCGCCGATTACCTCAACAGGGACCTGGACACCAGCCGCGTGCTGGCTTCCGTCGAAAAGTTTTACCAACGCCTCCTGCCCGAAATGCCGCGCCACCTGGAACGCTGGCAACTCAGCCGCAGCAAATGGGAATGGGAGGTGAACGTGATGCGCACCTTTGCACGCGAACGCCCCCGCTACATTCGCCAGTTCCTGATGGACGAGTTCAACACCGGCGAACTGCGGGATGTGTCCCTCCAGGTGGACCCGGGCGGCAGGGTCATCGTCAACGACAACCTGGAAACCAGGGGCAGCTTTGCAGGCCTGTATTTCGAGAAAATCCCCATCCGCTTACAGGCCATCCCCGACCTGGGCTATCGCTTCGTCCGCTGGGAGGGAGAGGCCGTCAATTCCGGCTCCCCTGAGCTCATCCTCAACCTGGCCGAACCCGGCTGGAAAGTGAGGGCTGTCTTTGAAAAATATGAACACCCCCTCAACGGAAAGATCATCATCAATGAAATCAGCTGCAATAACAAGAAATGCAGCGACTGGATAGAGATATACAACAACTCCGGCGAACGCATCGACCTGGAAAACTGGATACTGGCCGACCGCAACAATAAGTTCCACTTTCCTTCCTTCACACTGCCGCCGAAGGGCTATGTCATCGTCTGCGAAGATTCCAGCCGCTTTGTGAGTTGCCACCCCGATGTGCAGAGCATCATCGGCGGACTGAGCTTTGGGCTCAACAAGCGCAGGGAAATCATCGAGTTGTTTACACCAGACGCCTCCGCGGTGGATTCCACCGGCTACAACCTGCCGCCCTCGGACTCGGTTTTCACGCTGAACCTGCTCCTGCCCCAACTGGACAACGGGGATCCGGACAACTGGGAACTGACGCCCGGAACGGGCTCACCCGGGGCTGCCAATGCCTATTACCTCATCAGCAGCATTCAGATCCGCCGCTCGCATTTCATCCAGGCAGGCGCCGCCGCCGCCGTCCTGGTGCTTGGAATCTTGGCGCTATGGCTTCGGAAAAAAGGCTACTTTTGACACTCATTTTTTACTGGTAATCCGCTGCCACAATGAACAACGACAGGCTTATTGCTGACTATTGCCAACGACACAGCTCGCTGCCGCTGCAGGAGCTCGGGGAACTGGAGCGGGAGACGCACCTTCACACGCTTTCCCCCCAGATGTTGTCGGGTGCCCTGCAGGGCCAGCTGCTCTACCTGCTTTGCAGCCTCCGGCAACCGGCGGTGGCGCTCGAGATAGGGACTTTCACAGGTTATGGCACGCTTTGCCTGGCCAAAGGCCTGCCGGAAAACGGCCGCATTCACACCATTGAAATCAATGCGGAACTGGCCCACATCAGCCGAAAGTATTTTGAAAAAACCGGCCTGGCCTCGAAAATCATCGCCCACACCGGCGATGCCCGCCTCATCATTCCCACCTTGACCGATAAATTTGACCTGGTCTTCATTGACGCTGCCAAGTTCGACTACGATTTCTACTACGAGCTGGTGTTCGACAGGGTCAACCCCGGTGGCCTGATCCTCGCCGACAACGTGCTTTGGGGAGGTAAAATCGTGGCCCAAAGCAAGGATGCCGACACGCTGGCCATGGCCGCCTTCAACGACAAGGTCCATCGGGACCCCAGGGTGGAGAATCTCATGCTGCCGCTGCGCGACGGGCTGCTCATCGCCCGGAAATTATAGGAATCAAATCAGCGGATTTCTTACATTTACGGGATTTTCAATCTCAACTTCAACTACTTGTGACATGACACCCTCACGCTTGTTCGACTTCCTATATTACCAGCAGGAGCACCATCCCCTGCAACAGTCCTTCGGCTACCAGCACAACGGCCAGTGGACCTACTTCAGCACCGCCGACATGATCCGCATGGTCAACGAAACCAGCCTGGGACTCCTCACCAAACTCGGCGTGAAACCAGGCGATAAAATCGGACTGGTCTCCACCCACAACCGGCCGGAATGGGTCGTCCTCGACATCGCCATGCAGCAAATAGGCGCCATCGGCGTGCCCGTTTACCCCACCATCAGCCAGCGCGAATACGCCTACATCTTCAACGAGGCGGAAGTCCGCTACTGCTTCTGCGGCGGTGAAGACCCCCTGGCCCAGGTGCTGAGCGCCCAGGAAAACATCCCCTCCCTCGAAAAAGTGTACGCCCTCGACCCCGGCCAAAACGCACCCTGCTGGGAGGAAATCCGCACCCAGGGCGACCTCGCCCCCGTCGAAGCCATCAAAAACAACATACAAGCCTCCGAACTCGCCACCATCATCTATACCTCCGGCACCACCGGCGAACCCAAGGGCGTCATGCTCTCCCACCAGAACGTCGTGAGCAACCTCATGGCCATGGCCGCCCTGGCCCCCGTCAAGCCCGGCGACCGCGTGCTGAGCTTCCTCCCGCTCTGCCACATCTTCGAACGGGTGGCCACCTTCTTCTACATTTACCTCGGCGTCAGCATCGTGCAAACCGGAACGGACAACCTCGGCGGTGAATCGGGCGACCTGAGGACCATCCGCCCCCACTTCTTCACCACCGTGCCAAGGCTGCTGGAAAAGGTGTATGATAAAATTTACGGCAAGGGCCTCGAGCTCTCAGGCATCAAGCGCTTCCTGTTCTTCTGGGCGCTCCGGCTGGCAGGCACCTATCAGCTGGCCACACCCATGAACCCCTGGCAGCGCTTTAAATTCGGCCTTGCCCACCGCCTGGTGTTCAGCAAATGGCGCGAAGCCCTGGGCGGCAACGTCAAGGGTATCTTCACCGCTGCCGCCGCCTGCCCTGAGAAAATAGCCCGCGTCTTCTGCGCGGCCGGCATCCCCATCCGCGAGGGGTACGGCCTGTCGGAGGCCTCGCCGGGGCTTACCGTCAACCGCTTTGAGGAAGTGGGCGCCATGTTCGGCACGGTCGGCTACGCTATCGAAGGGGTCAAACTGCACATCGACGACAGCGAGGGGACCTATGAACCCGGCGAAGGCGAAATCAGGGCAACCGGCCCGAATGTCATGATGGGCTATTACAAAAAACCGGCGGAAACCGCTGCCGTCATCCGCGAAATTGACGGCGAGCGCTGGCTCTTCACCGGCGACGTGGGCAAAATGGTCAAAGGCCCCGGCGGCCATCTCTTCCTCAAGATCACCGACCGCAAGAAGGAACTGCTGAAAACCTCCGGCGGCAAATACGTGGCCCCGACGCCCATCGAGAGCAAATTCCGGGAACACTTCCTCATCGAGCAAATCATGGTCATCGGCGAACAGCGGAAATTCGTGTCGGCGCTCATCGTGCCGTCCAGCGAAGCGCTCCGGGACTGGTGCACCCGCCACGACCTCGCCTTCAACTCCCTGACAGAGGCCATCCGGCTGCCGGAGGTCATTGCACGCTACCAGCAAATACTGGACAAGTACAATCCCTTGTTCAACCACATTGATCAAATCAAAAAATTCAGGCTGCTCGATGCGGTCTGGGAACCGGTGAAGCCCGACGGCTCCGAGGGGGAACTGACACCCACCATGAAGCTGAAACGCCGCGTGATACAGACGCGCTACGCCAGGTTGATAGAGGAGATGTACGCGGAGGGATAATTGTGTAACTGTTCAGCCACCCTTCCAGATGCCGCTGGCCTCCCGGAAAGGGCGCGGGGCTGCGCCCCGCGCCCTAAAAAAACTTCCCGGCCGCGGTTTGGCTTCGCC
>JBEAYO010000261.1:0-5466 GCA_041159285.1 Bacteroidota bacterium
GCCTCCACAAAGGACTGATGCCGTGGCCCAAAGAGCACCGGCAGTCCGTACACCGCAGGCTCCAACAGGTTGTGAATGCCCCTGCCGAAGCCACCACCGACATAGGCCAGCTGGCCGTAGCGGTAAAGACGGGACAACATGCCCACGGTGTCCACCACCAGCAGCCGGAGACCGGCAGCAGCTTGTTGTCCTTCAGAGCCGGAAAGGCTGTTGAACAAGGCTGCCGGAAAGGGCACGCTCTCAGCCAGCCGCCGCAGGCGCACCGGGTCGGTGTCGTGAGGCACCAGCACGATTTTCCAGGCATTGAAATCCGGCTCCGACAACACCTCCAGCAGCAGGTCCTCATCGGCAGGCCAGGTGCTGCCACAGACAATCACCTTTGAGGTTGCGCAAAACGCAGCCAGCAGCGGCTGCTGCCAGTCTTCTGACGCCACCTGCAACACCCGGTCGGCACGCGGGTCCCCGGCGTTTCTGGCATTGGACAACGGCAAACTCTTTAGCAAGTCAACAGAGGCATCATCCTGCACAAACAGCGTTTTGAAGAAACCCAGCATGCTGCGGTGCAACCCGCCGTACCAGCTGAAGAAGGGCTGCCACTGTCGGAAGGCGCCTGCTATGAGCACCAGAGGAATGCCCGCTCGGTGCAATGCGCGGAGGTGGAAATACCAGAACTCGTATTTTACAAAAATGGCCAGCGACGGCCGGGTCAGTTGTACGAAACGGGCAGCATTGGCTGCGGTGTCGGCGGGCAGGTAACAGATGCAATCCGCCAGCGGATAGTCCTTGCGCTGTTCATAGCCGGAGGGGGAGAAAAAGGTCAGCAACACCCGGAGTTCAGGCCGGGCAGCCTTGAGTTGCTCCAACACCGGCCGCCCCTGCTCGAATTCGCCGAGGGAGGCACAGTGCATCCACACCCAGGGCTCCCCGTCTTGACGGGAGGAAAGCGCTTGTTCCAGTTTTACAAAAAGCCCCCTGCGTCCCTGCATCCAGCGCCTCGCCCTGGCCGAAAATGGCGAGGCCAGGTGAATGGCTGCAAAGTAGAGCCGGGTCAGCAGGGCATAGAGGAGGACTGGCATTGGCGTGGAACAAAGGGGTGGTGAATTATCAGACTTATTGCGGTGGGGTCATCGAAGGGGCAAAAAGGGTCTTTTCTTCCCACTTCGCTGACCCACCGCAACAAGTCAATTGAAATTTGTTTCGACGAAGCCGAGAGGTTTTCAGGAATGTTTAGGAACTGCTCAATACCTGATTTCGTCGGCGTTTTCACCGACGTACAGCGGAAGCGTCCAGGCCAGGCGGATGCCGGAGTACAGGTCAATACGGCGGTCTGTTTCCGCAGAGCGCATGTCGAAGTTGTAGCTGCGCCGGCTTTCAGTGAATCCCGCAGTGAATTCCAGGCCTACGTGAAAGTTAATCAGGCGGTTGGCAGACAGGTACTGGTAGCCGGTGAACTGAGTGATGGCCCAGCCATTCGACAGCCGGTCGTAGCCCTTCTTGTAATCTCCCGACAACTGGGACACGTACACCTGCGGATCGTCCTGAATGCGGATCTTGTGCTGCAGAAAACCACCGCCGAAGGTGACGCGAAGCCCGGAGCGCGCCTTGGTAAAGGCCAGGGGAAACACCTTGCCGACATGGCCACCCAGATAAAATCCGCGCTCGCGCAAACGGACCTCCGCGATACCGCCGCCGTCACCGAAAATCAGGCCTTCGCTGTCGCGCAGGCTGGCCAGGACGTCAGTCTTGACATTGGAGCCGAAAAAAAGCATGGACTGCGTGCCGATGATGAAATTCGAGGCCAGCATGTAATCCACGGAGCCTCCTGTACTGAATTTGTTGCCAAATCGCTGAGCCAGGTCCTCGCCCGAGGAATGCGCCCCGTAGGATGGGCTGATCAGCAACACAGCACCGCTGTTGTCGCGCTGCGGGGTGTAGGCAGGCCGACGCTGGGCGCTGAGCAGCAGCGGCAACAAACAAAACAGCCAGGGAAGTATTCTCATGGGCATTTGTTTTTAAAGTCTGCTGAAAAATTTCTTTTGAAGCAGGAAATACTGCAGGACTATACTCCTGGGCAAAACCCCCTGCCGGTTGCCCTGGGGGGAAATGCGAATGCGGTCAATCAAGAGCTCCAGTTCCAGCCTCTTCTTGATGAAGGTGACCAGCGCCAGGAAGAAGGACAAAAACGCGCCGATCACAGCCTGGGCATGGAGCAAACGCCCCCTGAGCAGGAAGTTCAGAGCCGCAGCAGTGTCCATGAGCACCCGTATGGGCAGGACCAGGGCGAGCTTGAAAACAGACTCGTTTTTGAGGAGGGTGTAGTAGCTGTTCCGGAAATTGAGATAGGTCTTGTAAGGAGAATGGTAGCCCAGCGTGCCTCCCCCCAGGTGATAGACCACTGATTTCGGCGTGTACATGACCTTGTAGCCAGCGCGCTTGAAGCGCCAGCAGAGGTCTATTTCCTCCAGGTGCGCAAAGAAATCGTCGTCAAAGCCGCCAAAACCCTTGAACAAAGGCCCCCTCACCATCATGCAGCAGCCGGAAGCCCAGAACACCTCGCTGGCCTGGTCATACTGCCCCCTGTCTTTTTCCACGGTGTCGAATATTCGGCCCCGGCAAAAAGGATAGCCCAGGAAATCAATCCATCCCCCGGCAGCACCGGCATATTCAAAGTGGTCAGGATGATTCAGGGAGAGGACTTTGGGCTGAACCGCTGCGACGGAGTGGTCCTTCTCCATGAGTTTGACCATAGGGCTCAGCCAGTTTTCCGGCACTTCGACGTCTGAATTCAACAGCGCGAAGTAATCGTGCTCCAACCCTGCCAAGGCCAGGTTGTAGCCCTTGGCAAAGCCGTGATTCTGGGTCAGCTGGATGACGGAGACGGAGGGATAGTGGCTGCGAAGCCAGGTCAGGGAGTCGTCCTTGCTGCAATTGTCGGCCACGTAAATCTGACAGTTGGCATACCGGGTTTTCAGCACGGAGGGTAGGTGCTTCTCCAGGAAGTTCTTGCCATTGTAGTTGAGTATGACAACAGCCACCGAGGGCTGGCGCGCGGCTTCAAGTTGACGGACGAGGGGCTCTGTTTCATCCAGTTTGCGCTGAATGGCCTGGCGGTCCTTTTCCAACTGGAGTCGGAGTGCCTCCAGGTCCTCCAACCGGATATCCTCCCTGATGAAATCGACGAAGTCCACCCGGAGCTCATCCTCGTAAATTGACTTGTTGAAATCAAAGATGTGCACCTCCACGGTGCGGTTTGAATACTTCTTAAGGGTAGGCCGCTTGCCTATGTAGAGCATGGCGCGGTACCGCTCCCCGTCATAGGTGGCGTAGGCGGCGTAAATGCCGTCGGGGGGAATGAGCTTCTGCTTGTCGGTGACTTCCAGGTTGGCGGTGGGAAAACCAAGTTTGGTGCCGATCTGCTGTCCCCTGACCACCTTTCCGGTGATGGAAAAGAAATGCCCCAGCAACTGCCCCGCCTTCTTGGGGTCGCCGCTTTGGATGGCTTCCCGGATGCGTGTGGAGCTTACTGCCAGCGCATCGATTTCCTCTTTTGGGATTTCCTCGACCCGGTAACCGCCCGACTGCTCGTACCAGCGGAGGAAGTTGATGTCGCCGAGGCGGTTCACGCCAAAGCGGTGGTCATAGCCGATGACGATGATGCGGGGCTGGAATTTTCCGATCAGGAACTTTTGTATGTACTCATCAGCGCTGAGCTGGGAGAACTCAATGGAGAAAGGGGCTACCACGACGTGATCCACGCCGCTTCTTTCCAACAGTTCGATTTTTTCATCCAGGGTGGTGATCAGCTGGAGGGTGTCGTCTTTCGGGTAGATGATCTGCCGGGGATGGGGGTGAAAAGTAACGACGATGCTCTCCCCCCCGATGGCGATGGCGAGGTCCTTGACCTTTTTTAGAATTTTCTGGTGACCCAGATGCACCCCGTCGAATGAACCGATGGTGATGACAGCGTTTCTGAACTGTGGAAGATTGTCGAGGTCTCTGTGCACTTTCATAGCTGCAAAGGTAAGAGCAGTGAGCCAATGGATGAAGAGGCCCGCGAATTTTTTTTATAAGCTGGCCGTCAATAGCAGCCGGCGCGTTTGCGCTGGCGTTGCCGGCTTCCCATCAGGCCGTTTTCCAGGAAATTGTAGGAAACTGTCGCCCCCAGGATGAAAAACCAGTCGTTAGCATTGTTGTCGCCCCGGCGGGTCCCGGTTTCCACGCTCACAGGCTCTGCCCCCGCCAGCTCGCCGGTTCTGTTGCCCAGGGCGGCGGCCAGTTCGCCCCTGCCGCTGAGCAATTCCTCATAGGAAACGTAAGTGGTGCTGACGTCGTCCAGGTAATCGGTGAAGGCCCTCCGGGCGCCGATTTCCAGTCCGATGTTGATTTTGTCGCTCAAGGCGTATTTAATGCCCAGTCCGAAGGGAATGGAAAAAGTATTGAGTTTGTAGGGGGCGCCCCGCTCCGGATACTGGGGCAGGCCTTGCCCTTCCGTCCCAAGGGGCTGGAGGTCCACCCAGTCGCCCTGATAGCGGGTTTGCGGGTTGAAGCGGGCCACTGAAACACCGGCGAAAAGATAGGGGGAAAAGGGCTTGAAGAGACCGTAGGGCTGGTAGCCAGGCAGGTTGACCTCTGCGGTCAGGGACAACTCCATCAGGCTGGAGCGAAAGCTGAGGTTGCGCTGCCTGATGAATTCATCGTTGCTGACGTTGGCATCCCGGCCGCTGAGGCGGGTATAGGCCCCTCCGAGGCGGAAGGCCAGGTAGTCGTTCAGGTTGTAGCGCGCCAGCAAGCCGACGGCTGGCCTGGTTTCATTGAGGTATATGTTGTTGGAGTTGTTGGACAAATCTCCGATATAGTTGGAAAAACCCAACATGATACCGAGCTCCGTGTGCTGTGCGGACAGCAGCAGGGGGAAAAAGACCAGAAGGATGGTGGTGCGAACAGTGCTCATGATTTTGAGTTTAATTTCAACGATTGGAGTCTATAACGCCGTATTCCTCTAAAACTTGTGCCATCTGGGCCTGATATTTCAGAGCGACGGCACGGGCCTGGTCGGCAAAGTCCTCCCCCTGGCCTGCATAGAGGATGTCGCGCGAGACGTTGACCAGCAGTCCCACGTGGCTGTTGAGGCCGTTGCGGCATACTTCCATCAGGTCGCCACCCTGGGCGCCGATGCCGGGCACCAGCAGGAAGTGGTCGGGCGCGATGCGGCGGATGTCCCGGAATTTCTCGGGATGCGTGGCACCGGTGACAAACATCAGGTTGTCGGTAGTTCCCCAGGTCTGGGCCCGGCGCATGACTTTTTCAAACAGGGGCTCCCCGTCTTCCTGGGCGGTGAACTGGAAATCCTGGCTGCCGGGATTGGAAGTAAGGGCCAGCAGGATGACCCATTTATCGGGGAATTGAAGAAAGGGCCCCACGCTGTCGGCTCCCATGTATGGCGCCGCGGTGACGGCATCGAAGGAG
>JBEAYO010000262.1:0-5464 GCA_041159285.1 Bacteroidota bacterium
GCACCCACCCCCCCCCCCGCCGGGGGTGTCGCCCCCCCCCCCCCCCGCGGAAGGGGGATTTCAGGGCATTCGGCCGGCCTGCGGCCGGCCGAATGCCCTTTCCGGAGGCCAATCGGCACCGGTGGAACGGATGGCAAGGTCTTTTGAGACAGCCTCCGCGGGAAAGGGTTTCCAGGGCGCGGGGCCCAGCCCCGTGCTTTCCGGGCCCAGTGGCATCTGTAAGAGGTGCTAAACAGTTACTAAAAACAGGTCAAGAATAAATACAACTACACCAACTCATGCAGGAGACAGGAAAACTAGTGGAAAAAGCGTTTAAGGTATCAATGAGAGCAGCGGCAGTTCTACTGCTTTGTCTGTGTACGACAGCAGGCAAGGCCCAGGGTTTCACCCTGCTTGGAACTGGCTTCGACAGCCATGTGGAACTGGCCTGGGAAAAGCCGCAAAACCAAAACCCCGCCGCCTATAAAATCTGGCGCTCCGCCGACGGGCAGAACTTCACCAATACCAAAACCGTCAACCTGCCAGATGCCATGGACTTCCCGGGCTATCCCGGCAGCTCCCCCGATGCATATTACTATTATGTCACAGCCCTCAACGGCATCAACGCCGTTGTCGCTACCTCCGATACCATCCAGGTCACCGTCGCCGAAATGACGGACGAGGAACTCCTCGACATGGTACAGGAATATACCTTCCGCTACTTCTGGAATTTCGCCCACCCGGTCAGCGGCATGGCCCGCGAACGCAACACCAGCGGCGACATCGTCACCTCCGGCGGCTCCGGCTTCGGCATCATGGCCATCATCACCGGCATTGAACGCGGCTACATCACCCGCCAGCAAGGCCTCAACCGCCTGTTGCAAATCGTGAGCTTCCTCCAGATAGCAGACAGCTTCCACGGTGTTTTTCCCCACTGGATGAACGGCAACAATGGCAACGTGGTGCCCTTCAGTCAGTTCGACAACGGCGCCGACCTCGTCGAGACGGCCTTCCTCATGCAGGGCCTGCTCTGCGCCCGCAGCTACTTCGACCAGGCCGACCTATACGAGGAGGCCCTTCGCGATGCCGTCACCGGGCTCTGGGAAGCTGTGGAATGGGACTTCTTCCGCAAGAACAACTCCGGTGTGCTATACTGGCACTGGTCGCCCAACTATGCCTGGCAGATGAACTTTCCCATCCGCGGGTTCAACGAGACCATGATCGTCTATATCCTGGCCATCGCCTCCCCCTCCCACCCCATCCCGGCCAGTCTTTGGAACACCGGCTGGGCAGCCTCGAATTATGCCTCTGGCTCCTCCTGGTATGGCTTTGAACTGGAAGTAGGCCCCTCCATGGGAGGTCCGCTCTTCTTCTCTCACTACTCCTTCCTGGGATTTGACCCCCGCAACAAGCGGGACGCCTTTGCCAATTATTTCATTCGCAACAGGAATCACACCCTCATCAACAGGTCCTACTGCATCGCCAACCCCCTCAATCACCCCGGCTATTCCGATGTCTGCTGGGGGCTGACGGCCAGCGACAATCCCTGGGGCTACCAGGCGCATGAGCCCGGTGCCGGAAAGGACAATGGAACCATCACGCCTACAGCCGCGCTTTCCTCCATTCCCTACACCCCGGCCGAAAGCATGGCCGCCCTCAAGCATTTCTACCGCGACAGAGGCGACAAGCTGTGGGGTCCCATGGGATTCTATGATGCCTTCAACCAAAAGGCAAACTGGTATGCAGACAGCTACCTGGCCATTGACCAGGGCCCCATCATCGCCATGATTGAAAACTACCGAACCGGCCTTTTCTGGGACCTATTCATGGTAAATCCAGAAATTCAACCTGCACTCGATGCCATTGGCTTCACGGAAGACCTCACCACCGATGCAACATCGCCGGTGAAGGAAAAAACAGCCCTGCAGGCCTATCCCAACCCAGGGCAGTCTGAGCTGCACATCAGGTTTTTCCTTGAAAAAAGTCAGGCAGTCAGCCTGGAACTGCTGAGCCTTCAAGGGCAGGTACTGCGCACCGGGGCAGACAGCGAGGTGTTTGAAGCCGGTTGGCATACCCTCAGCATGGACAACGCGGAGCTGCCCAAGGGCATGTACTTACTGCGATTGCAGGGAGAAGCGGAGTCTGCCGCCTTGAAGTGGGTGAAGCGATAAACCGAACGTCAATCTTTCTTTAAATAAGAAGTATCATCATTTTTTTATCCGCTAAAATTCATTTACCTATGAAAAAAGCATTACTATCACTAGTTCTTTTCTGCCTCGGCCTGAGCCTGACACAGGCCCAGGTGACCTATGAGGATTTTGAAGGCGGCGCGGCCGACCTTCCCTGGGTCGGCATCAACGGAAGCTATGACGGCGTCATCGCCAATCCGGATCCCTCCGGCATCAACACCAGCGGCTCCGTGGGCGCCTACACCACCAACGCCGGCTCCGACTTCAACTTCGCCATCGCCAACCTGGCGGCTCCGGCTGACATGGGAACTTACGGCCTGGTAAAGGTCAAGATCTGGTCGCCCGTGGCTCCCTCCAAGTGCCTGCTGAAGTTTGAAGGCAGCGGCCAGCCCGTTGAGATGTTCCGCGACATCACCGTGGCCAACCAGTGGGTGGAGTACACCTTCGACCTGACCTCCGGTGGGGCCAACCCGACCGGGCTGACCAAGGTGCTCATCAGCTTCCACAGCTTCCTCCCCGGCGTGCAGGAAACCTTCTACTGGGACGACATCGTGGGCTATGAGCCCAAGGACTGCTACGAGAGCTTTGAATCGGGCAACGAGCTGCCCTGGACTGCCTTCGACGGCACCTTCGAGGGGCCTGTGGACAACCCCGCCCCGAACTCCGTCAACAGCTCCGCCAAGTGCGGCAAGTACACCAAGTCCGGCGCGCATGCTTATAGCCTCCTGCTGGCCGAGAGCCCGACGCCTTTCGACCTCAGCGTGCTCAGCCAGTTCTCCATCGACGTGCTGGCCACCGCCCCCACGCAGATCCTCATGAAGATGGAGGGCCCCGGCGGCTTCATCGAGCAGACCAAGAACATAGGCATTGCCAACACCTGGCAGACCTATACTTTCGACTTCTCCGCCCAAGCTGGCAATACCGGCCTGACCAAGGTCATCCTCTTCTTCGACCCCGGTGTAGAGACCAGCGCCGATGACTACTATTTCGACAACTTCTGCGCCACGCCCAAGGGCGTCTGCGCCAATGCCACGCCCAACCCGGGTATGATCGACGACTTCGACTGCAACCGCAACGCCACCTACGTCAACGGCTGGGACAGCCTGCAGGTGGTGCCGAATCCAAATCCTAACCCCATCAACAACTCTCCTAAGGTTGGCAAATACACGGATCCCCTGGGCGAGCCCTGGGCAGCCCTGCTCATCGACTATCAGAACCCGATGGACCTGAGCGTCAAGAACCAGCTGAAGGCAAAGATCTGGTCCCCAAAGGCCACGCAGGTGCTCTTCAAGCTGGAAGGCGGCGCCTCCAGCCCGAAGGAGATCTGGGTGGACATCACCGAGCCGGAGCAATGGGTGGAGTACAGTGTTGACTTCGCCAGCGAGGCGCTCAACAGCCACAAGAAGATCGTATTCTTCTTCAATGCAGGACAGGATGCACAGGCCGGCGATGTTTACTACATGGATGACATCCAGTGGGCCGAGCAAACAGAAACGACCATCGAGGACTTTGAAAACGGCGCATTCCTGCCCTGGGAACCGCTGGACCAGCAGACGGTGTTGCATGGCACCTTCGCAGTCATTGCCAACCCGGCTCCGGCAGGTGTGAACACTTCTGCCAATGTAGGCAAGTACACCAAGGGCACGGCAGCTTTCTCGACCCTGAGTGCCGTAGCTCCCGGCCTGATCGACATTTCCCAGAAGCCGCAGTACAACCTCGACGTATGGGCTCCGGTGGGTGCCACCAGCATCACCATGCAATTGGAAAGCGCCACGGCCGGCAACAAGGAGGTCACCCGCGACTTTGAAAACCAGGGCAACTGGGAAACCGTCAGCTTTGACTTCTCCGATTTCCAGGGCATCTCCGACTGGGTGAGCATGAACCTGATCTTCAACCCCGGCGTGGCCGAGGCTGGTGCCATGTTCTTCTTCGACAACCTGACGCAGAGCCCCTCCACGGTGGATCCCTGCGAGAACGTGGTCGCCATTTCCAACATCATCGACGACTTCGAGTGCCAGCGCAACTATGAAGTGGGTGCCGGCGCCACCCTGTTGGAGGTCGTCGTCAACCCGCTGACTTCCGTCGCAAACGGCTCCATCCAGGCTGGCAAGTACGAAGACCAGCCCAACGAGCCCTGGTCAGCCCTTTGCTACAACTTCCCGGCCACCATTGACCTGGAGGTGTACAACCAGCTGAGCATCATGGTACTCGCCGACCAGGCCGCACCCGTCCTGCTGAAGCTGGAAGGCGGCAGCAGCCCGGCTGCTGAAATCTGGACAGAGTACAACACGCCCGGCGAGTGGCAGAAGCTGTCCGTTGACTTTTCCGCACAGGCCGGCCTGGACCACCAACGCACCTGCTTCTTCTTCAACGGCGGCAACGACCATGCCGGCGTAGTGGAGACCTATTACATTGACAACGTCGCCCTGGAGCATGCCCCGTACGATGGTTGCATCATGAACTTCGACCAGGCTGCCTTCACCTCGCTCGAGTGGAAATATTTCCCGGCCGACAACTCCGGTGCCTTCGAGATGGTCGACAATCCGGATCCCTCCGGCATCAACACCAGCGCCAAGGTGGGCAAGGCCATTGAAAAGGCCAGCGGCGAGCAGCCCTGGCAAGGCATGTACACAGATTTGGCCTCCTACATTGATCTGAGTGTCACCAAGTTGGTGAAAATGAAGATCTGGTCTCCGCAGGTGGCTACCGTCACCATGAAACTGGAGAACCCTGCTACACCGGGCGCTCCTGGTTCCTCAGGCGACAACACGGTGGCCAACACCAAGGCAAATCAATGGGAGGAGCTGACCTGGGATTTCTCAGCTTCACCGAACCCGCTGCCCGAGGATGGCAAGTATCGCCGCGTGACGCTGATCTGGGATATCGTCAACGTTCCTTCCAGCGATGTCACTTACTATTTTGATGACATTCGCCTGGAGGGTGGTTCCTGCACCACAGTCAATGTGTTTGAGACGCCGGAACTGGAAGCGCTGACAGTTTTCCCGAATCCAGCCACCAACATGCTGACCGTCAACAACCTGGGTCAGGTGAGCCGCCTGGAGATCCGCAACCTGCTGGGTGGGCTGGTTTCTTCGGTTTGGGTGGGCAACGATGCCGCTGCTCATTTGAACATCGGGGAGCTGAAGGCCGGGTTGTACGTGCTGGCTGGTTTCACGAAAGACGGCAGGCTGATTGCCAACGCCAGGTTCATCAAGCAATAACTTTACCTGCCCCGGGTGCGCACCCTCCAGAAAGCGCATGGGTGCCGTTTTCGGCCTTCGGAAAGGGCGTATGGC
>JBEAYO010000263.1:0-5460 GCA_041159285.1 Bacteroidota bacterium
CCTCTGCCATCGTTGAACAGTTCAAATCCGCTTTTAGCGCCGCCACCCGGGTGGTGCACATTACCCACATGATCAATTGGAATGGACACATACTGCCAGCCAGGCAAATAGCGCAAGAAGCCCGGCATAGAGGAATCGAGGTACTGGTTGACGCTGCCCACACCTTTGCCCACCTGGACTACAAGATATCCGACCTGGACTGCGATTACTTCGGCACCAGCCTCCACAAGTGGCTTTGTGCCCCATTTGGAAGCGGGATGTTGTATGTGAAAAAGGAAAAAATCAAGAACCTTTATCCCCTCCTTGCCGCAGATAATCCGGAAAGCGAGAACATCCGGAAATTCGAGAATCTCGGCACCCGCTCCTTTGCCATTGAGCAGGCCATCGGGCAGGCAATCAATTTTCACGAAATGATTGGCGCGGAGCGGAAACAGGCGCGATTGCATTACCTGAAGCGCTACTGGACGGAGAGCGTGCTGCAATTTCCCGGTGTCAGCATCGGCACTTCCCTGAGTCATGATACTTCCTGCGCCATCGCATTGCTGCAAGTGTCCGGAAAGACACCCTCTCAGGTGGCGGAGTTTCTCTTCGACCGATACAGGATCCACGCCGTGGCCATTGACTGGGAAAACATCCATGGGGTGCGCATCACGCCTAACGTTTACACCTCCTTAAAGGATTTGGATCGCCTGATTGCCGCTGTGCAGGAAATGGCCAGGAGCTGAAGTCTATTTATGCCCATGCGTGTCGATTTGTTTGTGAATGAACCGGGAGCTTACAGAGTCTTCCGGAGCAAGCACTTTTGACATAATAAAGCCTCCTTCAAAAAAATTATTATCTTTGCCCATGCGAAAATCAGATGAGTCAAGGATCTCCTTGCTATTTTGACAGATTAAAGCAGCGACAAGTAACAGCAAATCAGCATTCTGCCCGCCTGTTCGAACGCTCCCCTGACTGATGCATTCTTCCTTCTCATCGCAATAAATTCCTTATGACAATAGCTAACAACACGGTCGTTTCCCTGCACTACCGCCTGCAGGAAAGCGATGAAAGCGGTGAACTGGTGGAAGAAACTTTCGGCAGCGAACCCCTCGTCTTCCTTTATGGTGCTGGAATGATGATTCCGGAATTCGAACGCCAGCTCTCTGGAAAACAGGCAGGTGAAACTTTCTCCTTTGGCATCAGAAGCCAGGATGCCTACGGGGAATTTGACCCCAATGCAGTTGTCATGCTGCCCCTGGAGACCTTTGTCATCGACGGGCAACTGGCTGAAGACATGCTGGTGCCAGGCAACACCATCCCTATGTCCGACGGCAACGGGAACAGACTCCAGGGTGTAGTGCAAGAAGTGGCTGAAGAAGGTGTTGTGCTGGATTTCAACCACCCCATGGCAGGTCAGGACCTGTACTTCACCGTCCAGGTGGAGTCTGTGCGGGAAGCAACGCCCACCGAAATCGACCATGGCCACGTACACGGTCCAGGCGGTCATCAACACTGATGTTTGAAGCCCTGTGAGAAGAGGCCTGCCCAATCCTGACCCACAAGCAGAATTGTTTTTTGCATGAGAGGCAAGCTGGCAGGATTTTTAATAAATCTTGTGACAGATAAAGTCGGGGCAAGTTATATTTGCGCCTTCAGAAAAATGGCCGCCTGGCATACGACGGTAAAGTCCTGTTAGCTGCACCAGCGCTGTTTTTTGTAGGGATGGGAACCGTGTGTATTACCAATTCACTTAAAATGAAACTTATCATCAGTCCGTCATTGCTGTCAACATCCATAAAATCATGCTGCTTCATATACGGAATCCATAAAATCCTGCCATTGCTGCTGCTTTTAGCCATTGGCACTGGCGGAGCCATTGCACAGAAAGGAGGCTCGGTCAGGGGGAATGTATATGACAAGGAAACAGGTGATCCCATCATTTTCGGCACCATTCAGCTGCAGGGAACAACTATCGGTACAAATACTGATGAGGATGGATTCTTCAGCATCGGCAACATCCCTCCCGGGAAATATACCCTCGTTGCCACTTACATTGGCTATGACAGCGCTTCCGCAGTTATTACTATCGTTGATGGCGGCATCGTCAACCAGCGGCTCACGATGAAACAAAGCGGCATTGAGCTCGGTACCGTGGAACTTTCAGCCCGCAAGGAAAAAGCCAGGGCCGATGTCCAAATTTCCCAGGTCACCATCACGGCCAAGCAAATTAAGTCGCTGCCGGGTACGGGTGGCCAGGCGGATATAGCACAATACCTCCCCGTGCTGCCGGGAATCATCTCCACGGGTGACCAGGGCGGCCAGATTTACATCCGCGGCGGCTCACCGGTCCAAAACAGGATACTGCTGGACGGCATGACCATTTTCAACCCCTTCCACAGCATCGGCTTCTTTTCCGTGTTCGAGACGGAAATCATCAAATCCGCTGATGTCCTCACAGCGGGCTTCAATGCAGAGTATGGTGGCAGGATGTCTGCCGTGATTGACCTGAAGACCAGGGAAGGCAACAAGACCCGCTACGGCGGACAGGTAAGCGCCAACCCTTTCCAGGCCAAAGCGCTGCTCGAAGGTCCAATCCGCAAATTCAGGGAAGGAGGAGGAAGTAGTTCATTCTTGTTTACAGGCAAGCATTCCTATATCAACGAGACGTCCCCGGTGCTTTATTCCTACGCCGTTGATACTTCCTTCTACCGGGCCAGCGGAGATACCTCTGTAAAGGCAGAAGACCTGAATCGGCTTCCTTTCAATTTCACGGATTTATACGGCAAGCTTTCCTTTGTCACTGCCAATGGCAGCAAGTTAAACCTGTTTGGCTTTAATTTCAACGACAGGGTGGATTACGCCGGACTGGCCAGCCTTCGTTGGAACAACATCGGCGGGGGTGCGAATTTCACTTTGATACCACCCAATTCCAACCTTGTGCTGGGTGGCACTACTGCCTATTCCAAGTATTTCATTGAACTGGAAGATGCAGACGGCGTACCGCGCACCAGCAGCATCAGCAATTACAATGTGTTGCTGGACTTTACCTATTATGGCCTGCGCAATGAAATCAAGTACGGTTTTGAAATCAACGGCCTGGACACCGACTTCGGTTTCCGAAATTTCGTGGGCAACACAATTGAACAGAACAGCTTCACCACGGAGCTGGGTGCTTTTATCAAACTCAAATACAGGTTAGGAGGCTGGATTATTGAGCCCAGTGTGAGGCTCCAGATTTATGCCTCGCAATCTGCCAGCAACCTCGAACCGCGATTCGGGGCCAAGTACAATGTCACAGAACGCTTTCGGATAAAAGCTGCAGGCGGCTACTATTCCCAAAACCTCATCAGCAGCGTCAATGAATTGGACGTGGTAAATCTCTTTGTCGGATTTCTCACAGGACCCGAGGAGAGGGTAACCCTTCCCAACAGCAATACGCCCGCACCTCACCGACTTCAGAAGTCCATACATGGCGTTTTCGGAACAGAGGTGGACCTCACCGACAAGATAGAGCTGAATGTCGAACCCTACTACAAAAAATTCACACAATTGATCCAGATCAACCGAAACAAGTTGGATCCTGCCGATCCAAATTTTGTCACGGAAACAGGTGACGCTTATGGAATTGACCTGACGCTTCGCTATGAAGATCCGCGCTGGTATGTGTGGAGTACCTATTCCTACGCCTTCGTCAACAGGGATGACGGAGAGCAGGTGTATCCTACCATCTTCGACAGGCGCCACAACGTCAACTTCCTGACTACCTATAAATTTGGCGAGAACAATGACTGGGAAGCGGCCATCCGTTGGAACTTCGGCTCCGGATTCCCGTTCACACGGACGCAGGGATTCTATAACAATTTCGGCTTCCAGAACGGGCTTGACTCCGATCCCATCACGGGCAACGGCAGCCTGGGAGTGGCGCTGGACACCAGGAGGAATGGCGGGCGGCTTCCATACTATCACCGACTCGATGCCTCCATCAAGCGCACTTTCAAGTTCGGTCAGTATGCCAGCATGGAGGCCGTTGCGAGTGCAACTAACCTCTACAACAGGGAAAATATCTTTTATTACGACAGGGTTCGCAACGACAGGATCAACCAGCTGCCGATTATGCCCAGCATTGGACTCACGTTCAACTTTTAAATGTTAACTCACAAACATATTATACAAACAGAGCGAATATGAATCTTCACGAATACCAGGGAAAGGAATTGCTCAAGCGCTACGGCGTCGCCATACAGGAGGGCGTTGTAGCCCACACGGTGGAAGAAGCTGAAGCCGCATGGAATCAAATCCGGGAGGCAACAGGCACTGAATTCGCAGTGGTCAAGGCGCAGATTCATGCAGGAGGCCGCGGCAAGGGCGGTGGTGTCAAATTGGCCAAAAATATAGAAGATCTGCGCCAGTACGCGGGCAGCATCCTAGGGATGATGCTGAGAACCCCCCAAACTCCGGGCGGCATGAACGGTCCGGGCAAACTGGTGCGCAAGGTGCTTATTGCAGAGGATTCCTACCGACCGGATTTCAGTGCCTGCAAGGAATACTACATCTCCATTCTTATGGACCGTGAGAAGAAGTGCAATGTCATCATCTATTCCACTGAAGGCGGCATGGACATCGAGAAAGTGGCGGAGGAGACACCCCATCTCGTACAAAAGGAGTACGTCCATCCGACCCTGGGGCTGCAGGCATTCCAATGCCGGAAAATTGCCTTCAACCTCGGGCTCAGCGGACAAGCTTTCAAGAACATGGTAAAATTCGTGGACAGCCTGTACAAGGCATTCGTAGGGGCTGATGCCACATTGTTCGAAATAAATCCCTGCCTTAAAACGCCGGATGATCGCATTGTCGCGGTGGATAGCAAGGTTTCGTTGGATGAAAATGCCTTGTACAGGCATCAGGATCTGGAAGCCATGCGCGACAAGGACGAGGAAGATCCGACGGAAGTGAAGGCAAAGGAATCCGACCTCAACTATGTGAAACTGGATGGCAACGTAGGTTGCATGGTCAACGGAGCGGGCCTGGCCATGGCGACCATGGATATCATCAAGCTGTCTGGTGGCGAGCCGGCTAACTTTCTGGACGTCGGCGGCACCGCAGATGCCAGCAGGGTAGAGCAGGCCTTTCGCATCATCCTGCAGGATCCGGCTGTTAAAGCGATTCTCATCAACATCTTCGGTGGGATTGTGCGCTGTGATCGGGTGGCGCAAGGCGTTGTGGATGCCTACAGGAACATGGGGGATATCCAGGTTCCAATCATCGTGCGTTTGCAAGGTACCAATGCAGACCTCGCAAAGGAAATCATCGACAACTCAGGCCTCAAGGTTCGCTCAGCCATCCTTTTACAGGAAGCTGCCGACCTGGTCAGCGAAGTACTGGCCTGAGTCGGCCTGGTCCCGTGGAGGGCCATGCACCTGTCCTGAGAAGCCTTCCCTGTCCCAGCAATCCGTTCCGCTGGTGCCGATTGGCTTCGTT
>JBEAYO010000264.1:0-5458 GCA_041159285.1 Bacteroidota bacterium
GCCCTTTCCGGAAGCCGTGCTGCACCGGTGGAACCAGCCGCAAGGACTTTTTACACAAACCCCGACTGCCCTTTACAGGAAGCAAGCGAGAATATCCGAATCCCTATTGTTTTAAGGGATTCAATTTCAGGTAGGCTGGTACTCTCGCTCCAACCCTTAAAACCTGGCCGTTACCCCCAACAACACATTCCTGCCGGCCTGCGGGAAATATCCAGTCAAATTGTAGCGGTCGCCCTCCTCCAGACGGGCGTAGGGGTCATCCGGACGGGCATCGTAAGAAGCCGATATGTAGCGATACGTCCAGGCATTGGCCGAATAGCGGGCGCCAAACAAGTTGTTGATCAGCAGATTGAAACTCAACTCCTCCATGCCGGCAGGCCGCAGCACCCAGCGGAGCTGCAACTCCCCCACCGTGTAAGCGTCCAGCACCGCAAAAGCATTCGAAGTGTTGTCGATGAACTGCTGCCCAACGTGCTTGCACCCCAGCGACAGGGTCAACTGCTGGCGCTGCTGCTGTATGGCCTCCCAGCTCAGGCGGCCAAAGGCTATCAACTCCGGGGAAAAGGCAATGTCCGTCGTGCCGTGCCCGATGACCTCCTGCTCCCAGGTGTCCCAATTGTCCCGGTACTCCGTGAAATCCAGGATCTTGTTGCGGCTCAGGGTGGCATTCCAGTCAAGGCTGAAGCGCGAGACCAGTGGAACGCGGGCTGTCAGCTCGAGACCCAGGCGGTAACTCTCGGGCACGTTCGTCCGGATAGGCGCCCCTACATCGTTGATGTTGCCGGTCAGCACCAGCTGGTCCCTGTAATGCATGTGATAAAGGTTCAGTCCAAACGACTTCCCGCCCTGCCGGTACTGCAGGCTGGCTTCCGTATTGTACAGGCGTTCGGGACGCGGCCTTTGACCAGCCGGAGCATCGGTGAAGTCGTTGCGGTTCGGCTCGCGATGGGCCACGGCAAAGGAGGACGATGCCGACCAGCCGGCGTTGATGTCCCAGAACCAGCCCAGCTTCGGGTTGAAAAATCCATAGTTCAGGTCGGCGTTGGTCTCGCGCAGGTCGTTGTCCGTGCCGGTTATCTCATAGGTCACCAGGCGGTATTGCAAGTCGGCATGCCAGGAAAAGCCTTTGCGCTGCTCGTATTGACCCTTGGCAAACACGTGGTAATCCGATTTGTCCCCCGTGCCGAAGTAGTAGCGATGCCCAGGCTGCGCGCCCTCCAGGCCCTCCCCCCAGATGATCTCGCCGTAGTGGTCGCCCAGGTAGCGGTTCCAGCCCGTGCTGAAAGTAGCCTGCCAGCGCTGGGCGTCGCTGTTGAAGTGCAGGGCGCCGATGCCGCCTAAGAAGTGGTTGTCGAGCCAGCGACGGCGGATGTAGTCGTACTCGCAGGGCGCAAGGCTGTCGGGACAGGGCTGTTCCGGCAGCAGGTAGCGGGAGGGAGACTCATCGGCCTTGTACTGCTCGAAAAAGCCATAGCCCCGGGTATAGTGGCCGGTGAGGTTCAGGTGCCAGCGGCGGTCCAGGGAGTGGTTGTAAACGAGCTGGGCATGCGTCTGCTGGTAGTTGTCCACCTCATCGGCGTACGGCTTACCCGGCTTTTCCGTGCCGGAGACGTTGAAACGCCTGAGTTTTTCATCATCCACCCACTGCGCCGGCACGCCGTTCCATGCCTGATAGGTGATCTCATGGCCGGAAAAGACATGGGCCCGCAGCGATTGGTGCTCCCCCAGCCAGGCACCGGAGAAGTGGAAGGACTTCAAATCGGCGCTGGCCCGCTCGATGTAGCCGTCGGACAGGATGCGGGAAAGGCGCCCGTCAAAGACATATCCCGTCGGCTGGCTGCCGGCCGCTGCCTTTTTTCCGAGCAGGCCGGTGCCGAACTTCGCCATGGCGCGCCGGGTGCCGAAGGAGCCTGCGCCGAGGCTGATCTCGCTTTCCGGCTCGAGCTGAAGCTCGTCCGTCCTGAGGTTGATGGTGGCCCCGAATGCGCCGGCACCGTTGGTGGAAGCCCCCGCCCCGCGCTGGATCTGAATGTCCTGGGTCGAGGCTGCGAAGTCGGGAAGGTCCACCCAGAAGACGTTGTGCGATTCGGCGTCGTTCAGTGGTACGCCGTTGATGGTGACGTTGATGCGGGTGGGATCCGTGCCGCGGATGCGGATGCCGGTGTATCCGATGCCCGCTCCTGCATCGGAAGTGACGACTGCCGAGGGCGTGGCATCCAGCAGGAAGGGAACGTCCTGTCCCAGGTTGCGCGCGTTCAGCGCTTCCCTGGAAACGATGGAATACGTGAAAGGCGATTTTTCACCGGCCCGGGTCGCCCTGACCGTCAAAGCGTCGAGCAGGATGGCGGTTGGTGTAAGGGCCACGTCCTGGCTGATACTGAGCTGGTTTTGAGGCACTTCCAACCCTTTCATCGCCGGCTGGAATCCGACGAAACTGAACCGCAACTGGTAAATACCGGGCTGCAGGTTCCCGATCAGGTATCTTCCATCTGAGCCGGTAACAGTTCCTTGTTTTGTCTCAGTCACGAGGACTGAGGCGCCCGGCAGGGGCTGCCCTTGTTCATCGGTGACCAGGCCCGAGAGGCTGGTTTGAGCGTACAGCGTTGAAAGGCTGAGCAGGAAAGCAATGATTGTGAGTACTTTGTTCATCGTGTATTTTTTGATAGAAAAACTTGGAACCAGGCCGACTGCCCGGCGAACACGATGGGGTACCTATCCTTGATGAATGCTGCTTGGAATGATTGGCGAGCACTCATTTCCCTTCCCGGCATTACCCGGGCAGGTTCGATGGGTATGATCTCAGCCCTTTGCAGGGCACCCCAAATGAGATGTGCGGCAAAATTAGTGGAAGAGGATATGATTTTTTATTAAAATTTTAAGTTGAACAGCGCCGCTGCCGTCTCCTGAGCAGGGGTTGTATAAAAAGTCCCCGGGGCGCAGTGCCCCTCTTTGAAAAGGGTGCGAGGCGCAGCCCCGCGCCCTGCAGGGCGCTCGGCGGGCCTGTGGCTCGCCGAGCGCCCTTTCCGGAAGCCATACTGAACCAGCCGCAAGGACTTTTGAGACAACCACGGGGCTTTTGAAACAGCTCTTTCCGGAAGGCAAACAGAATCGAATGAATTTTAATTGCTTTTATCTATAATCAGCGGGATTTAGTTCCTTTGCAGCGCCTGGTACTCCTCAGGTTGTCGCATATAATTACAAGCATCCATGAAAGCTAATTCAAACAACAATTTGCCTCGGCTCGTGAGTGGAGACAACACAGCGCAGGAAGCGAATAAGAACCGCCTGAAAGATGTTCTGACGCTCATTATCCTCCTTCAGGCAAGTCTGCTGCTTGCTCAGACTGAACCATCAGCCCTCTTTGAGGTGCAGAGCACGAGCCAGGGCTTGCTGCTGCCACGAATGAATCAAGCCCAGCGCAACGACATTGTAAACCCGGCCACGGGATTGATGATTTTCAACACCACTTCGGGCTGCCTAGAAATAAATATGGGCAGCCCATCTACTCCGGGCTGGGCCAGGTTGGCAGCACTTGGAGAAGTGTCGACACTTGATTGCGCAAGCGCCATTATCATCGGCAGCCTTGTTTCAGGCAAGCCGGCCTCGGGTGTGACAGTCATCGTTCCCTACACGGGTGGAACTGGCGGCAGCTATTTGCCTCAGTCAATAGCCTCAACCGGGGTGGCAGGCCTTACAATTACGCTAAATGCAGGCAGCTTCGCCAGCGGCACAGGCAGCTTGAGCTACAGTGTCAGCGGCACACCTTCAGGCTGGGGCACAGCTGCATTTATCCTTACTGCAGGAAGCCAGTCGTGCACACTCGAGGTGAACGTTGCAGCGCCTGTCTGTCGCGCCAAGGTAAACCAAACTGACTATAAAAATTTCATGTGCTATAACCTGGGAGCAGTGAATACAGCGGGGGATCCGCTCGAGACAGACTGGAAAATCAATGGCGGGTATTGGCAGTGGGGTCGCAAGGGACCCGACCCCTCTTTATGGCTTAGTACAAATACAGAGAACTTTGCGCACGGACCCACCAGCCCGGGACAGGCTAATGAGGGCAGCATCAGTGGATGGGATCTGACCGCTGCCCCTAATAACTCCTGGTCAGATACCACAAAAACCGCTAATGACCCCTGTCCGTCAGGATATCGCCTGCCGTCCAAGGCGGAGTGGGAGGGAGTGGCAAACAACAATACGCTAATCGCCTTCGGCACTTGGAGCAACAGTTCCGTCAATTACACCAGCGGTCGCTTCCTGGGGCCAGATTTGATGCTTCCTTTCTGCGGCTTGAGAGGCTATATCAATGGAGCACTCGACTACCGTGGCTACAATGGCATTTATTGGAGCAGCACCGAATATGGCACTGCATATGCCTGGCATCTCATTATAACCCCTGGCTATGTTCTCATAAATAACAACCTTGGTCGCGCCAGCGCACTCTCTGTGCGCTGCATCGCAGAATAGAGGCACTTCATAAAACCTCAATCAAGACTCGTCCCGCGGTGTTCCTCCAGCATCTCCCGCAGTATGCCCTCCTTCATGGCGTAGGCAGAGGTGATGATCTGCCGGATGCCGGCCCTGCGAAGCACGAATTCAATCAGGACAAAAGCCACCACGATCAGCTCTATCCGCTCGGGAGGCAGCTTTGGCATATTGCGGCGCTCCTCTTTGGAAGACCTGATCATCTGCCGGTGCAGGAGGTGGTAGTCATCTACGCCAATCACGGAAAAAAGCGGGTGGTACCTGTTTTTCACCAGAAAATCCTCCAGCACCTCGAAAGAGCCGGAGGCTCCCAGCAGCAGGGGCGTCTCGTGGTGCTTCAAGGTCTCCAGCAGGGGCTGGAGCACCTCCTCCAGGTGCATTTCTATGGCTGCCAGATCCCCTTGGCTGATGGGGTCGTTTTTTTGAAAGGCAGAGAACAGGACCTGGACACCAATGGGAAAGCTTTGTGCCCAGAACACCTCGTCCTGGCTGCAGATGATGAACTCCACGCTGCCGCCGCCGATGTCCATGATGAGGGCCTTGCCTGAAAAGGGTGGCACGGCCTGCATGACGCCAAGGTGTATCAGGCGGGCTTCCTCCGCTCCGCTGATGATGTGCACCGGAATGCCGGCGGCCTCGTGCACGGCTGCGGCAAACTCGGCGCCGTTGGAAGCGCGGCGCAGGGCCTCCGTACCGAAGACGCGGACCTGGCTCACGCCATGGGAGGCGAGCATCTTGCCGAACTCCACAATGCAGTCCAGCCCGCGCCGGAAGGATGCCTCTCCGATGCGGTGCAGTCCTTCCTGCCCGAGCCGGGCGTAGTTCCGCTCCTTGTGCAGGACGCGGAATTGACCTCCCGCCGCTGCTTCTGCAATGAGCAGGTGGATGGTGTTGGTGCCGCAGTCTATGATGCCGAATCGCACGGGTTAAGGTTTTTATAAAATTATTGGTAACTGTTTAGCATCCCTTGCAG
>JBEAYO010000265.1:0-5455 GCA_041159285.1 Bacteroidota bacterium
TTTTACATACCCCCGACAGCCTGAGTCTTTTTAAACAGCCTCAGGGCGCAAAGCTTCTCCTTGCTTCCAACAAATTCCAATTACAAACGCTGCAGGGTTTTTGACAAAAAAAAGCTCCTCCTGAAAAACAGAAGGAGCCTTCTAAAATAACCAATTGTTAAAGGACATCAGTTGAATGACCCAATTCCATTAAGAAGTCAGAAACCTATATCAATTGCATATATTGGCAAATATCAGTTGACTTGTATCAAAGGACCGGAGAAGTGAAGAACACAGGCTTTTGAAGATGCAATGATTTCCTTTGTCATTCCCCAAAAGCTCAGTGTGGCCCAAAAAAGACATATTTCACCCTCGACGACCCCGACGAAACAAGTCCTTATTGAGCACCTGTCTGTTTGCGCTTAGCTCCCTCCAGATTAAATCCGATGGTGACCTCATGCGTGCCGCTGTGGTACTGCTGCACATCCTGGAAAGAAACATCGTAGCTGTAGTACAGCCTCAGGAAGTCAATGTGCGTGCCCAACAGCAAACCAACAGCACCCCCGAGTCCCGCCCGGTAAGAGGCACCTGCAATCAACTTGTCATCGATGAACGAACCCAGCATGTTGAAGTCAATCTGAAGGGGCTTGTCCTTGACGCGGGCAACCATGATGGAGGGACGCACCTTGAAGTTGTATTGCTCGACATCGAGCTCGTGCCCGAAATTCAGGATGAAGTATTTGAAAAGACTGCCCTGCGGCTCGCCAGACTGGATGGCACCAATGCGCGACAACACCAGGTTGGTGAAGGTGATGCCAAAGGTGGTGTTGCCGTCATACGCTCCCTGAAGAGACGCCGATGCATCGAATATGCGGTTGCCCTCGATGGCATCCTCAATGATCTGATCACCCGGCTGATACAGGAAGTTGTCGCGGACTGACTTGGCCAGCTGGTAGCGCAAAAACTCAGTGGAAAAGCCGGCAGCCAGCTTCAGGCGCTTCAGCTGGTAGCGGAAGGCATAATTCAGCTGAAAACGCTGCGTGTTCAAATTGCCGGCTGTCTCGGAAAACAGCTGCATGCCAAGCCCCAGCGTCGTCCCGACTGAACCGTTGTAACTAATGGCATAATCCTTCGGCGCATCGGGAAACCCGGACCACTGGGCACGCATATTCATGAGGATTTGCTGATTGCCGTTGAAGCCGGCATAGGCCGGTGAAATCAAAACGGGATTGACAGTGTAATGCGCGAATACAGTGGAATACGGATTGCCCTGGGAATATGCTGCAGCGGCCGTTAACAGGGAAATTATGAGTACAAGAAAATTTTTCATGTCCTAGGATTTAATCGGTTGATGGTTTCAGGTGACAGAAGCCTGGATGCCGGGATTCAGCTTCACCCGCCGGTTTTTTTTCTGATAAACCGGAAAACCGGGCGACAATCCGGCAGCCCACTGACTGGCCTTTTTGTCGCGCGATTTTCCGGCTATTGAATGTTATTCAATTACGGAGAACAGTGACGTTGCCTTTCCTGACCAAGCGTTGGTTGGTGACGGGATCGAGATATTCAAAGACGTAGAAGTACACGCCATCCGGCACATCTGAACCCCTGCGGTCTGTTCCACGCCAGAGATTGCCGTCATTGTAATTATCCGCTTCATATACCAACTGGCCCCAGCGGTTGTAAATCTCCAGGCGGTTGTCGCTGTAACGGGACAAACATCCTATCAGGAACTCCTCATTGAATCCATCGCCTTCGGGTGTGATAACTGTCAGCACTTCAGTACATTGGGTAATATCCCCGACTGTAATGACACCCAGTGCCTCGCAGCCAAAGAAGTCGGTGACCTTGACCAGGTAGCGACCAGGTAACAACTCCGTCAAGACGCTGTCTTTCTCCGGGAAACCGGACCACTCGAATTCATACGGCCAGGTGCCGCCCTCTACTACTACAATAGCCTTTCCGCTGGGTCCGCCGTTGTCAGGTTCTGACAGGCCAATGACTCTCATCGGCTCTGGGTCCGGGATGACGACTTCGGCTGTTGCCGTGCACTGATTGGCATCCATGACGGTGACGTTGTACTCGCCGCCTGGCAACAAAATGGCAGTCGCCGTCTTCTGGTTCTGGGCATCGTTCCACAGATACGTGTAGCCAGAAGCCCCGCCGCTGACGAATACAGTGGCGATGCCGCTGTTCTCAGTGCAGCTGCCCAGACTTCCGCTGGGAACAAGCGTGAGCTGAGAGGGCTGCGTAATCTGAAGCGTATTGATGAATTTGCAGCCTTCAGCATCCGTGGTGGTAACGGTATAGGTGCCGGCTGTCAAGCCTCCGATGTTTTGGATGGCGGCACCGGTGCTCCATTCATAGCTGTAGGGCTCCACGCCATTGCTGGCACCGACGGTGGCAGCACCTCCTGCTCCATTGAAGCAGCGGATGTTGAAGCCATTGAAATCACTCGTGGCAGCAGCTACCGCCTGGAGGTTCGACACAGAAGTGATGCTGAAGACCTGGGTGATCACGATACCCTGGGCATCCGTTATCCTGAGCGTGTAGGAACCCACAGGCTGGTTGTTCAATTCTGCTGTCTGTGAAACCACCTGACCTGCGGCATTTCTCCATTCATAGGAAAATGGCGTGTTCAAACTACCCGTGCCCGTTGCTGTCAAGGTACCTGTCTGATCCGGACAAACCGGCAAATTCTGGCTGAGAAGGTCGGCCTTGAAGAGCCCGACTTCCACATCGAACACCTGATAACAGCCGTTTCCATCGTTCAAGGTCAACTCATATGTGTTGGGAGCCAGCCCTGTCTGGTCCTGTGCAAATGAGCCATTGCTCCAGGTGTATCCGTAAGGAAGGGCTCCGCCGCCGGGCGTGATGTTGATCGAGCCGCTGCTGGAAGCAGTGGCAGGTATGACAATCAAGGGGTCTATCGTCAGATTGACGGTGGGTATTGTCTGCGTGGTCGTCAATTCCTGCAAATCAGGTCCTACGGCCCCGTCTGTTACTTTCACCGTGTAGTCGCCAGGTGCCAGGTTCGGGAAAATGGCGACGCCCGACAACAGGTTGTTTTGCGTGAAAACACCTGATGGCCCTGTGACAGTGACAGTGTATGGGGCAGTGCCGCCAATCAGCTGGATGTTGAGGGCGCCATTGGCGATGTTCTGGCAAGAGGGCTGTGGGACGAATACCGGCGCCAGCAAAATCGGATTGAAATCCGGCGTATAGGTCGTTGTGGCCGTGCAACCCTGCGCATCGGTGATGGTCACCGTGTAATCCACTTCATCGCAAAGTCCGGTGGCCATGTTTCCGCTCTGGCCATTGCTCCACTGATAAGAGTATGGCTGCCCGAGGCCGCCTGCAGCCTGGAAAATCGACACAGAACCGTTGCAGAGGATCGAAGAGTTGGGATCAAACACCACGGCATTGACGATGCTGGGGGCTGAGGAAGCCTGCTGTATGTTGGTGGTAAAAACCTGCGTTACGTTGTTGCCGGTGCTGGTGACAGTCACCGAGTATGAGCCAGGGCAAAGACCGCTGATATCCTGCGTCATTGCGCCGTTGCTCCAGCTGTAGGTGAGAGGTGGCACACCACCCACCACGCTCAGATTGATGGCCCCGTCACAGGTATTGGCACAGGCGTCTTTCTTGGTACCCAATAAAACGTTCAGCGGCTCGCTCACCAGCTGGCACTTGGTTTTAGTACAGTTGTTGAAATCAGTCACCGTGACACAATAAGTACCGGAGCAGAGATTGGTCAGGTTCGGGGTGGTAGCTGCCAGCGGACCTGAAGGACCTGCCCAGCTAAAGGTATAACCGGGGGAACCGCCACCTGGCGTGCCGCCACTGACAGCAGTGACGATGGCGCCGTTGCAGTTGCCCGTGGTGGCATCCGTTGCAGTCGTGTTGATGGTGATATCGTTGGGCGAACCGACCGTCACGCTGGTCGTTTTCAGGCAATTCAGTGCGTCCCGCACGTTGACCGTGTAGGTGCCGGCAAAGAGATTGCTGAAAGTTGTGCCGGACTGGAAAGCCCCTGTATTCAATGAGTACTGGTAGGGCCCCTGGCCGCCGGTGGTGTTTGTCACTATCACGGAACCGCCATTGGTTCCAAAGCATTTGGTGGCAATGGCAGTGGCCTGAACCGTCAACAGCGCGGACGGGCTATTGACAGTGTAGGAACCCGTGACCTGGCAGCCTCTGCAATCTGTTACCGTTACGGCATAGTTCCCTCCTGCGATGTTGAAGAGGTCTTGCGTAGTGGCACCATTGCTCCATGTATAGGTGTACCCGCTGCAGCCGCTACCGGTGGCGGTACCACCTGTCACAGTGATGTTGACGCTGCCGTTCACCTCGCCAAAGCAGGCGACATTGGTGACTTGCTGATTCAAGGTCAGGGCTGAGCTTGGTTGTGCAACCGTGTAGGTGCCGGTCGTACTGACCTGGCCGCCGCAACTGGTCACGGTGACAGAATAAGTGCCAGGGCCAACCCCGGTAAGGTCTTCTGCAGTGCCCACGGTAGTACCACCGGCATTTTTCCAGACATAAGTCTTTTGCGGGCTGCCGCCGGTGACGGTGATATCTATCGAACCGTTTGTCTGCCCAAAGCAGGGAACGTTAGTAACGATATTGCTGGAAATAGCCACTGGACCGGAACAGTTGTTGCCAACCGTCACAGAACCGAAGTCAAAGACAGGCTGTATCTGCTGCCCGTTGCAATTGGTGACCTCCACCGACGTCGGGTTGCCGTCGAAGGAGAAGGGGCTGGACTGTCCGTTGGTGCCAACCACATTGAAGCATACCTCAAAAATGACAGAGCTGTCCGGAACTGTGACACCCGTGGTCGTTTGGTCGAACCACGAGAAATTCAGTGTGCCCATGTTGGCTGCCCCCGCGCCAAAGCTGGCGGCTGACAGGTCAGGAAGCCCAAAACCCTGGACACCCGTGTATTGCAATATGTTCTGGTTCCAATGCAGGGAATATTGCGCACTGACAACACAATTGAAATTGGTAACGGAGACATCCAGGCAAACCTGGCTGCCGTTGGGGCTGGTGGCTTCCTCTCCAATAAAGGTGAGGCTGGTACCACCACCTCCGCCGCCGCCGCCTGGGCTGCCGCAGATCTCCAGGTCGCCGGGAATCCCCTGGAAGCTGACCGTTCCCGTGGTGTTGGTCACCTCAATCGGCGTCTGGGAACCAGTGAATTTGAATTCCGTGGTGCTACCACAGCTATTTGCGCCGGTGGCGTTGAAGCAGACCTGATAGATGGTCGCCCCGTCCGCCAGGGTAATTCCCGATACGTTCGGGTCGAACCAGGAGAAGGAAATGCGTCCAAGGTTTTGATTCGGGCCAAAATTGGCGGCTGACAAGCCACTGAGGTTGAAACCCTGAACGCCGGTGTACTGGAACTTATTCTTGTCGTACTCCATGGTGTACTGCATGGATACGATGTTGTCAAAGTCATTTACAGTGACGTCCACGC
>JBEAYO010000266.1:0-5422 GCA_041159285.1 Bacteroidota bacterium
TAGGCGCGCGGGGCTTCGCCCTACGGCCTTTTCAAAGCAGGCAGCGCATTGCACGATTGACACAAGCCCGTGCGCGGGACAGACCTGCATCGCTTGATTTTTCCCCCTTGCTTTCAGGGGAACCTGCAGCCAACCAGCCTCGCAAAGACCCAACAGCCCGCACCGCAAGCGAGCGATGCCTTTGCAATTGATACCTAAATCAAATTTAATTAATGATTATTTTATTATTATTGTTTTAAAAATTACCAATCCTGCGGTATGCGCGTAGTGTCCCGAACCCTTATTTTTGCATATAAATCTGGAAATAAAACTAAAAGTTCGCTTCATTTATCGCTTCATTTTGCCACTTGGCGACCACACACATTGCACGACTACTGATACTCCAGGCTAAAAAAACACTGAAACACAAGTTTAGAAACTGCATCGTATCCCTTGACATCGCCATGTAGGCCCATCAGTCCGTGGCATTATCTGGCCGGCTTTCAGGCAAATCGTCGAATACGACACTTGAAAGCCTCTTCCGCCTGTGCGGTAATGACAGGCTAGTTGTTTTATGGCCATGGGGTTAAGCATCGCAGTTTTTAAATGGCAAGAGCAATCAATCTGCCAGCTTCCTGACCGGCATCGCTGTTTTCAGCAAATCGAGGGCAAGGGCAGCTTCATCAGAAGCCGCAGGTGGTTTTTCAGGGCTGGAATTGATTTTTTTTTCCGATTTGGCTACTTTTTAGCCATTTGGGGAATCATTGGCACGAATCTTCATTCTGAAGATAAAAGAAGTCTTGAGGTGGGGGTTAATACCTTAAGGCTTAATCAAAGAGCAGTTTTTGGGATGGCCTCTCTCCAATGACATTGGAGGGGGGCTCCTTTTTTTTGGGCACTACCTCAAAAGAACTTCAGCAGCATTTGCCCGAAGCATTTGTCCCGATTAACTTTGCATCAGCCTCTGCACAAATTGAACAACCGCGGCTGGCCCTTAGCACCGCAGCCAATAAAACACCCGATGGAATTCGGAAAACTACAGGATCTCTCCAGGGTTGACTTCACCCTCCCGCCCGAACCACCGGACAACGCCCTCATCCTGGGCCGCGAAGCCGGAGCCCCGCCCCTCGCCTTCATCGGCGCCACCGGCTGGAGCGTGCCCGAATGGCGCGGAAAGGTCTATCCCCAGGGTGCACGGCCAGATTCCTTCCTCTACCACTTCGGCAGGCAGTTCAACTCCATCGAGCTCAACACCACCCACTACCGCATCCCAGACCAGGAAACGATCGAAAAATGGCACAGCCAAACCCCGGCCGACTTCCGCTTCTGCCCCAAAGTCCTCCAGCGCATCTCCCACGCCGCCCTCCTCGGCACCGACAGCCCCGCTGGCCTTGCCCTCATCGACAACTTCTGCCAGTCCCTCTCCGGACTCGGGGAGAAACTGGGGCCCTGCTTCCTGCAACTCCCCCCCTACTTCGACCCTGGAAGACTCCCCGTGCTTGAAAAGTTCCTCCAGCACTTCAGCCTGCCCCTCGCCCTCGAAGTCCGACACGAGCACTGGTTCAGCGATGCCGGCTACCGCAAGCAACTCTTCGGACTGCTGGCACATTACGGCGCCTCGACCGTCATCACCGATGTAGCAGGAAGGCGCGACGTTTGCCACATGCACCTCACCACCGGGGAAGTGCTCATCCGCTTCGTCGGCAACGACCTCCATCCCAGCGACTACTCCAGGCTCGAGGACTGGGCCGCCAGGCTGAAACACTGGTTTGAACAGGGCCTGCAGGCTGCCTATTTCTTTACCCACGAACCCGACAACCTGCTGGCACCAGACCTGGCAGCCCACCTGCACCAACTACTGAAGGTCCAGACATCGGCAACTGTCCGCGGGCCTCGCATCATCTCCGAAAGGGAAGAAGGCGGACAACTCTCCCTGTTTTGAGGCTGCCCCGACGGCAGGGGGCCGCCCTCTCCAGCAGGGCGGCAAACGCTAATTTTTTGTAAATACGACACCTGGAAAAGACTTTATGGCAAACTCCCTGTAACTTAGCACCCTCAAACGACACACAAAGAAACCTGACTTCAAGTCATGACAGACCCGGGAGAAAACGAAAAAACAAGCAAAATACTCGATGGGAAATTTCCACTCGTCCACCGCGACCTCAGTTGGTTGTCCTTCAATTACAGGGTTTTGCAGGAGGCTAAAGACCCAGGGGTGCCCCTGCTCGAGCGCCTGAAATTCCTGGCCATTTACTCCAGCAACCTCGATGAGTTCTTCCGCGTGCGCGTGGCCAACCACCGCAACCTGATGCGCGTGGGAAAAAAAACAAGGCAGGCCATAGATGCCAACTCAAAGGCAGTCCTGCGCAAGATCCTCGAAATCGTCAACGACCAGCAGATAGCCTTCAGCGACATCTTTGAAAACCAAATCGTGCCGGAACTGGGCAAACACCGCATCTTCCTCAAACGAAGACTGGAACTCACCCGCAAGCAGCGGACCTTCGTCGAGCACTACTTCGACGACAACATGCTGCCCTACGTGCAGCCCGTCCTGCTGGTGAAAAGAAAAATCCGCCCTTTCCTCAACAATGCCTCCCTCTACCTGACCGTGCACCTGCGCGATAAAGAGGACCGCTCCGTGCAGTACGCCATCGTCAAGGTCCCCTCCGACCACCTGCCCCGCTTCATCCAACTCCCCTCCCCCAACGGCCGCCGGGATGTCATCATGCTGGACGACGTGGTCAGGCACTGCCTCTCCCGCATGTTCCCGGGCTACGAGATCGTGGACACCTACTCCATCAAGCTCACGCGCGACGCCGAGTTGTACATCGACGACGAGTACTCCGGAGACCTCATCGCCAAGATAAAGCAGAGCCTGTCCAAACGGCAGGTAGGACCTCCCTCCCGCTTCGTCTATGACCGGGAGATGCCCCGGGAACTCCTCCAGTTCCTGACCGAGACCTTCCGCTTGAAAAAAGAGGACTTCCTGCTGGAGGGCCGATACCACAACAACTTCGACTTCTTCAAATTCCCGGACTTCGGATTGACGGAATTGAAAAACAAACCACTGCCTCCCCTCCCCTACCAGGCGCTGGAGGAGGCCACCGACCTGTTTTCGGCAATAGCCCAAAGGGACCACCTCATCTGCACGCCCTATCATGCCTATGAGTCCGTGGTGCGCCTGTTCGAGGAAGCGGCGCAGGATCCGAAGGTCACCCACATCAAGGTCACCCTTTACCGCATCGCCCGGCAGTCGCGCATCATGGATGCCCTCATGGATGCCGTGGAAGCAGGCAAGGACGTCTTCGCCTTCATAGAGGTGAAGGCCCGATTCGACGAAGAGGCCAACCTGAACTGGGGGGAGCGCCTGCAGCAGGCCGGGGTGCGGGTGGCGTACAGCCTGCCAGGGGTAAAGGTGCATTCGAAAATGGCGCTGATCCGCAGGAGGGAGGGACGCTCGCCCCGGAACTACGGCTATCTCAGCACCGGCAACTTCCATGAGGAAACAGCCCGGATATACAGTGATTTCGGGCTCTTCACCGTTGACCAACGCCTCACGCAAGAGGTGGACCGCCTTTTCAGCTTCCTGGAAACCGGCAAAAAGCCGGAAAAGGACTTCAGCCATCTGCTGGTGGGACAGTTCGCCATGCGGGAAAAAATCGAGCAACTGATAGACCGGGAGATAGAAAACGCATCAAAGGGTCTGTCGGCCGGCATCACCATCAAGGTCAACAGCATACAGGATGAAATCGTGATCGCGAAATTGTACGAGGCCAGCCGCCATGGCGTCCCCGTCAGGATTATCGTGCGCGGTATCTGCTCCATCGTGCCGGGGCTTCCAAAGGTGAGCAAGAACATTGAGGCCATCAGCATCGTGGACCGCTACCTGGAACACGCCAGGGTGTTCATTTTCCACAACCAGGGCAAGGAGGACATTTATCTGTCGAGCGCCGACCTCATGACGCGCAACCTGAGCTGGCGGGTGGAAACAGTGTTTCCCATCTATCAGCCGCACATTCGCCAGCAGGTGAAGGACATCATCGAGCTGCAGTGGCGCGACAACCGCAAGGCTCGCATCATTGACGCCCGGCAGGAGAACCATTACCGGCAAGACAACCCGGAAGCCGTGGTTCAATCCCAGGTGGAGACCTATTTCTACTTCAAGCAGGCAGAGGGGATGCCTTGAAATCGCGAGTTGTCTGTCTAATCACCCCCGTGCACTTCCTCAAAGTAATCGTTAATTTCCAGCTCCGTCAGGCCGAATGACAACAGCCCGGCACGAAGCTCTGCAGCGGCGGCGGCACCATCCGACGCCTTTCGGGCACGCGCGACAGCCTCCATTAGCAAGGGGATCTTCTGACTTTGATAAACGCGGGCAAAGGCTTGGATAAAGGACAGGGACAGGCTACTCACAAAGGCAATGAAGCCTGCCTCGAGGCCTTTTTCAATGAGCTTATGCAGGATGTCCAGCTTGTCTTCGAAGCGGGAAGCCAGTTTTTCTATTTCCAGGCCTTTTCCCAGACCAATTTCTATTCCTTCCTCCCAGCTTTACCTGATCAGGATGTCGGCGATGCTGCCCTCCAGCGGCTTCACATTGGCCAGGCTTGCTTTCATCTCCTCGATGAAGGCGCTTAGATCGTCTTTGACTGTCATATAGAGCTATTTTAAAAAAATGCGGCAGGAAATCACCTGCTCCTCATAGGTGGTTTCCTATTTTAGAGTAGTGGCGCCAACACCTCCCAGACATTCTCCAACAACACGTACTGGCCTTTTTCATTGGGATGGATCCGGTCTTCCTGGTTCAGTTCCGGAACGCCGCCAACGCCAGCCAGAAAAAAGGGAATCAGGCTGGTCTTCAGCTCCTGGGCCAGCCGGGGATACACCTTGCGGAAGGCGGCAGTGTAATCAGGCCCCATGTTGGGCGGCGCCTCCATTCCGGCCAGGACAACCTTTGCCTCCGGGTATTTTGTCCGCACCTGTTGGATGATGGCAGCCAGGTTGTCGTAGGTGGCCGAGGGATCCAGGCCGCGAAGCGCATCGTTGCCGCCGAGCTCCAGGACAAAGATGTCCACGGGCTGTTGCAGCACCCAGTCGAGGCGCTCCCGGCCCCCGGCGGTCGTCTCTCCGCTGAGGCCGGCATTGATGGCGCGATAGGGCAGGTCCAGCGAGTCCAGGCGCTGTTGCAGGAGCGCCACGTAGCCGAGCGCGGGGTCCAGTCCGTAGGCCGCCGTGAGGCTGTTGCCGAAGAAAAGGATGTTTTTGCGGGTGTCGGTCTTCTCATTGGCAGCCGTCGTGTCGGCTGTTGCAGGATTGCTGCCGGCCGGCTGCCCTTCGGTGTTTCCACCGGTGCAGGCGCCCAGGAAGAGCAGGCAGATGCCCGCCAATAATATCGGATGTGTTTTTTTGTCCATGAACTGCAATTTTGTTAAAAGAACAGCCAGCG
>JBEAYO010000267.1:0-5418 GCA_041159285.1 Bacteroidota bacterium
GGCGTGAACAGGTAACAGTAGGCCTTTTTATTGGACCGCCCGATGCGCCCGCGCAGCTGGTGCAAGTCGCTGAGGCCGAATTCATGGGCGTTGTTGATGATCATCGTATTGGCATTGGGAATGTCGAGGCCTGTCTCGATGATATTGGTACACACCAGCACGTCGAACTTCCTGTCGATGAAGTCCACCAAGGCATTTTCCAATTGCTCCGCCTCTAATTGCCCGTGGGCCATGGCCACGTCCACGTCCGGACAAAGACGCTTGATAAGTGCTGCCACGTCCGGCAGTGACTTGACGCGGTTGTGGACAAAGAAGGCCTGCCCGCCGCGATGGATTTCCTTGTAGATGGCATCCTTGATGATCTCCTCCTGCATGACCCTGATTTCGGTGTGGATAGGTTGCCGGTTGGGAGGAGGGGTGCGGATGATGCTGAGGTCGCGGGCAGCCATGAGGGAGAACTGCAGGGTGCGTGGAATGGGCGTGGCAGTGAGGGTGAGGGTATCCACATTCACCTTGAGGCCGCGCAGTTTTTCCTTGGCTGCCACACCGAATTTTTGTTCCTCGTCAATGATGAGCAGCCCCAGGTCCTTGAACTGGGTGTCCTTGCTGAGCAGGGCATGGGTGCCGATGAGGATGTCCACTTTCCCGGCTTTGGTCCGCTCCAGGATGTCCCTCTTTTCCTTGGCAGACTTAAAGCGGTTGACATATTCAATGCGGGGCTTGAAGTCGGACAGGCGGTCGGAGAATGTCTTGTAGTGCTGCAGGGCCAGGATGGTAGTCGGGACCAAGACAGCCACCTGCTTGCCGTCGGTGACGGCTTTGAAGGCAGCCCGGATGGCTATCTCCGTTTTCCCGAAGCCCACGTCCCCGCAGATCAGGCGGTCCATGGGCCAGGGTTTCATCATGTCCTCCTTGACATCATGGGTCGCCTTCTCCTGGTCGGGCGTGTCCTCGTAGATGAAAGAGGACTCCAACTCGGCCTGGAGATAGTTGTCGGGAGGGAAGGCATGGCCCGGCGAGGCTTTTCGCAGGGCGTAGAGCTTGATCAGCTCCCTGGCAATGTCCTTGACCTTCTTCTTCGCCCGCTGCTTGAGCGACTGCCAGGCGTCGGACCCGAGTTTGCTGAGCACAGGTGGCGTTCCATCCTTTCCGGAATACCGGGATATTTTGTGAAGGGCATTGATGCTGACGTACAGGACATCATTGTTCTTGTAAAATATTCTGACGGACTCCTGGGTGTGTCCGTTGACGGTGATTTTCTCAAGGCCGGAATACTTCCCGACGCCGTGGTCAATGTGGACCACGAAATCACCCGGTTGCAATTCCCGCAGCAGTTTCAGGTTGAGCGCCTTGTCGGCGGTGAAGCCCTGCCGCAGGCGGTAGTGATGGTGCCGCTGGAAGATTTGGTGGTCGGTGTAGCAGGCCATTTTGAGGTCAGGGTCCACAAAACCCTCGTGAATGGCTTTCATCACCGGCTCGAATTGGACATGTGCCTCCAGGTCTTCAAAGATGGCATAAAACCGCTCTATCTGCTTCGGATTGTCCGTGAAGATGAGGTTTTCGATGCCCTTTTCCGCGTTGGAACGGAGGTTTTCGATGAGCAGGGAAAAATTCTTATTGAAGCCGGGTTGTGATTTTCCATTGAAGGAAATCGGCTCCGGAAGGGGCAGGTTTGAAGCACCTGCCGGCAGTGGAACGGAGCCGAAGCAGAGGAGGGGAAAACCCTGAATGCTTTCAATCACCTCAAAGGGGCGGATGAAGGCGCGATCCCGGAAAATTTCCCCCAGTTCGCTTTCATCGAGCAGGGGAAGGGTTTTTGAGAACTCAGCCGCCTTGTCGAAGCAGTTTTGCAGCTTGTCGGTCAGCACCTCGAAGTCGTACAGCCAGACCAGCGCCTCAGTACCCAGGACTTCGAGCAGGGAGACCTTTTGCTCGCGTTTGAACCTGGTGTTGACATTGGGGATGATGTTGACCCGGCTGATGTTCTGAATGGAAAGCTGGGAGAGGGGATCGAAGGTGCGGATGCTTTCCACCTCCTCGTCAAACAACTCAATGCGGTAGGGGTAGTCATTGCCGTAGGAAAAAATATCCACGATACCTCCCCGGATGCTGAACTGACCGGGTTCATAGACAAACTCCTCGCGGCGGAAGCCATAATCGACGAGCACCTCGATGATGAAGTCAATTTTGATGGCATTGCCGGTACTTATTTCAATGCGGGCTTCTTCGAGCACGGAGGGTGCCACTACTTTTTCGAACAAAGCCTCCGGATAGGAGACGATGATTTCGGGGAACTTGCTGCCCGTGGCGATTTTATTGACAGTTTCCGTTCGCTCCAGCACGTTGGCGGAGTTGAGTTCCTCGAAATACATGGGGCGTTTGAAGGAGTCGGGGAAAAAGCGCACCGGCTTATTGTCGAGGAGGCTGGAGAGGGTATTTTGCAGATAGGCGGCCTGCTCTTTGTCGTTGGCGACTACCAGCATGAGCCTGGGCATGGCCAGATAGGTTCCGCAGATGACAAAAGCATCCTGGGCACCTGCCAGCCCGCGCAGTTGAAGGCGGGGCGGAGGCGTCTGATCCGAACGGAGCAGTCTGAGGATTTGCTGCGTTCGCCGGTCTTCCCGGTAGCGGGTGAGGATGCGTTCTAGGTTATTCACGGGGTGCAAAAGTACCGGAGATTTTTCTATTCAGCACCCTAAAGGTATAGTCGTGGTCGTTTTTTTCATCGGCGCTGTGTTCTTCGCAAAAGACCTCAGCCCACTCGCCTTCATCGAAGACGGGGAAAAACACATCGCCCGGCACATCGGCCTTCACCTCTGTGAGGTAGATTTTGTCGAGCAGGTGCATGGACTGCCGATAGATGTCGCCTCCTCCGATGACAAATGCTTCCGTCTCCCCGTTTTTGGCGGCGATGGCAAGGGCTTCTCCCAGGGAATGGGCGACCAGGCAGCCGGATGCCAGGAAGAAGGGATCGCGTGAGATGACGATATTCGTGCGATTGGGGAGGGGACGGCCAATAGACTCAAAAGACTTCCTGCCCATGATGACATGGTGCCCGGTAGTTGTCTTGCGAAAGTATTTGAGATCGGCAGACAAGTACCAGGGTATTTGGTTGTTGTGCCCGATTACCCTGTTTTTAGCGGCGGCAACGATAGCTGATACGATCAATGTCAGAGTTTTTTATCAATTATTGTCCGGTTTCCTGGCTTTCCGGCTCTTCCACCGGGGTATTGTCTTCCATTTCAGCAGCATTCCCGCTGCTGTTGGCAAAGACCTTTTTAGGGCGGGGGTCCAGCAGATTGGCCTCCATCATCTCTGTCTCGCGCCATTTCCGCTCCTCGCTGATTTCACCCCTGATGTACTTTTCCATCACCAGGCTGGCGATGGGTGCTGCGTATTTATAGCCGCCGCCTGAGTTTTCAACATAAACAGCGATGGCAATCTTAGGGTTGTCCACGGGAGCAAAGCCGATGAAGGTGGAATGGTCTTCCCCATGGGGGTTCTGGACCGTACCCGTTTTTCCGGCGATGGGGATGTCGCTGATATTGGCGCTGGTGGCTGTTCCGCCGGCAACAACGCGGCGCATACCCTCCTTGACGGAGAGGTAGTAATGGGGGAGGACGCCGGTATTGATGCGTTGGCGGTACTTTTCCGGCGGCGGGAGTTTGGTGCCGCTTTGGACGAAGCCTTTGGCGAAATGCGGTATGTAATAATAGCCTTCATTGGCGATGATGGCGGCTACATTGGCCATTTGCAGGGTTGTGAGCTGGACTTCCCCCTGGCCGATTCCCAGGGAAATGACGGTGGGAGATCGCCATCCGCCGCGTTTTTTCGGATACAATTTGTTGTAGTAGGCAGGAGTGGGAACATTCCCGCTTTTTTCGCCTGGAAAGTCCACGCCCAGTTTTTTACCCAGTCCGAACTTGCTGAGGTGGTCGGCAAACAAGCCGAGGCCCTTTTCGGAGTTGTAGAACCCGTATTTGTCCACGATTTCGCGGAATGTGCGGAAGAAATAGGAGTTGCATGACCACTGGAGAGCACTGGCCACGTTGGAAGAGGGGGCATGCCCCCGGCATTTGCGAACATCACCGCCTCCCACCACATAGTAGCCGGGGCAGGGATAGGACGTTTCTGGACGGATGACCTTCTCCTGCATGCCGATGAGCCCCACCAGCGCCTTGAAGGTGGAGCCGGGAGGATACTCAGCCATAATGGCGCGGTTGAAAAGGGGCTTGAGATTATCGCTTTGAAGCCTGGCGAAGGCCTGGCCGCGGTTTTGGTCAATGACCATGAGGTTGGGATCATAGGAGGGGGAACTGACGAAAGCCAGGATCTCGCCCGTGGAAGGTTCTATGGCAACGATGGCACCGACCTTGCGCTGCATCAACTCCTCGGCATAGGCTTGAAGCTTGATGTCAATGGTGCTGATGAGGTCCTTCCCCGATTGGGGCAAAGTGTCTTTCTTTCCATCTTGAAAACTGCCGATATCCCTGCCCAGGTTGTCCTTCAACACATAGCGGGATCCCTTGACGCCCTTCAGTTCGTTTTCATAGGCGAGCTCCAGTCCGCTGGCGCCGATATAGTCGCCAATGGTATAGGCACCGCCGGAATTCTTTATGTTCTGCTCTGTCACCTCGGTGATGTACCCCAGGGAGTGTGCGGCATTTTTAACGGGGTAGCTTCGGGCATTCCTGACCAGGACGAAGAAGCCGGGGAACTCGTAGAGGCTTTCCTGCAGCTTGGCGTAAACCTCCGGCGATATTTTGTTCATGAACACAAAGGGCTTGTGCTTGGAGAAGCGGATATCGCGCTTAAAATCCTTGTCGAGGCGCTCCATGAAGGAAGCCTTGTCGATGCCCAGGAGGGAGCAGAGTTTGGCAGTGTCCATGTCAGGGCGAACCTGATTATAGGTGACCAAGAGGTCGTAGGCGGGGGTGTTGTTGATGAGCAGGTTTCCGTTGCGGTCATAGATGAGGCCCCTTGCCGGATAGATAGTGACTTTGCTCATGGCGACGGCGTCGGCCTTGATTTTGAAGTCTTTGTCCAACACCTGCAATTGAAAGGCCCTCAGCACCAATACCAGGGCTGCTATTCCGAACACGATCAGGATGATGAATTGACGTTCTCTGTATTGTTCGCTCAAGGTTTGCTTTGTTTATTTTTTCGCAAAAAAATAGAACCTGGGTTTTTGAAGGGGTTTCGGGCTATGCGTTCAACAGCCAACGGGGTGAAGTGACCTTTGTGAAAGGCGCGGCTATCTCAAAAGTCCAATTAGCGAGGCTCCTTCCCGTATTAGGCGCGCGGCAAAGCCCCGCGCGGGGTTGTGTAAAAAGCCCTTGCTGGTGGTTCCTCAGGTGCCACACGGCTTCCGGAGGCTGTCTCAAAAGACTTTTGCCGCCTGCGGCGGCGAAAGAAAAT
>JBEAYO010000268.1:0-5418 GCA_041159285.1 Bacteroidota bacterium
CGCGATGGTACGGCTTGTGAGTATGCCCAAAACACATGATGTCGGCGCCGGCCTGCTCCATCATGCGCAGCAAGCTCTTCTCCTCCCGGTCTTCAAACAGGTACTCGTTGATCTTTCGCGGGCTGCCGTGCACCAGCAGGAGGCTCAGCGGGTCGTCGTTCAACCGGAACTCTACCCGAAGGTGGGCGGGCAGGGTGCGCAGGTACTCCCGTTCACCAGGCTCCACCAGCGAGTTGGTGTAGGAGATCGAAATCTTCCCCATGTCCTTGTCCGTGTCGGTTTTGTAGGCGCAGCCGCATTCGTCGCTCATCAGGCCGATTCCCTGGTCGTAATTCCCTGCGATGGTCGGGATCTGCCTTTTGCGGATCTCCCGGACCACCTCGTTGGGCCATACATTGTATCCCACCAGGTCTCCCAGGCAGTAAACAGCGTCCACGCGCTGCTGCTCCATGCTTTCAAAGCAGGCTTCCAGGGCCGGCAGGTTGGCGTGGATGTCGGAAAAAAGTGCTATTCTCATGAGGGTGTTTTAAAAATGTCCAGTGGTGTTCCTATTATCCCTCGTAATAAACCCGGTATATCGCATTCGCGAAATCATCCGACACCAACATCGAGCCATCGGGCAGCAGCTCGAGGTCCACGGGGCGGCCCCAGACCTCATCCTCCGCCTCGTCCAGCCAGCCGGAGGCAAAGGGCTCGTAGCTTGCGGCCTTGCCGTCCTTGATGCGCACCAGCGAGACCTGGTAGCCAATCTTCTTGCTGCGGTTCCAGCTGCCGTGCTCGGCGATGAGGAGCTGGCGATCGTATTCCTTCGGGAACATGCTGCCGGTGTAGAACTCCAGCCCCAGCGGTGCCGTGTGGGGACCCAGCTTTTGCGCCGGCGGCGTGAAGTCACTGCAGGGGCGCTTGCTGCCAAAACCGTCATCGGACAGGTCGCCTTGATGGCAGTAGGGGAAGCCGAAGTGCATGCCGTCGCGGGGGGCGTGGTTGAGCTCGCAGGCTGGCATGTCGTCTCCCATCCAGTCCCGGTTGTTGTCGGTGAACCAGAGTTCGCCGGTCTCAGGGTGCCAGGTGAAGCCCACGGTGTTGCGCACCCCGCGCTGGACGATCTCGCGGCCCGTGCCGTCGGGATTGATGCGGGTGATGGTGGCGAAGACCTCGTCTTCTTCCTCGCAGACATTGCAGGGGGCACCTACGGGCACGTACAACTTTCCGTCAGGGCCGAAGGCGATGTACTTCCAGCCGTGGTGGGTTTTATCGGGATACTGGTCGTAAACGACCACTGGCGCGGGCGGGTTGGCCAGCCTGCTTTCGATGTCCTCGAACTTGAGGATGCGGTTGACTTCCGCCACGTAGAGGTCGCCGTCGCGGAAGGCCACGCCATTGGGCATGTTGAGGCCCTTGGCGAGCACGAATTGCTGGTCAACGCGCTGGTCGCCGTCGGTGTCGCGCAGGGCATAGACGCTGCCCAGGTCGCGGGTGCCGACGAAGAGGGTGCCTGCCGGCGACAGGTCCATGGAGCGGGCGTTTTCCACACCGGAGGCGTAAACGGCTATTTTGAAGCCAGCGGGCAGTTTGATTCGCTGGAGGTAGTCGTTGAGGACGGCTGGATTTTCGGCGATTTCCTTTGCTGCCTTTTTACCGGGGAAGTTGATGGAGTTGCAGTTCAGGATGCTGAAGGCCAGCAGGGATAACAACCAGACTTTCTTTTGCATAGTATTGTTTTTGTTGATGATGAAGTTGTTGCTTGCCACGTTTTTCGGAGCTGGGGTTATGTGAAAAGTCCAGGCGGCTTGTTCCACCTGGCTTCGGCTTCGCTCAGCCACCACAGCAGCCGGTGCAGCCTGGCCTCCGGAAAGGCCGGAGGCTGTCTCGAAATATCCTTTGGCGAGGCGTCTTCTCGCAAAAGTCGCGCGGGCATTCGGCCAGCCTCAGGCCGGCCGAATGCCCTTTCCGGGGGCCAATCGGTACTGGCGGAACGGGTTGCAGGATCTTTTGAGACAGCCTCCAACCTTTCCGGGAGGCAGGCGGCAACAGCAACCTTGCAAATATAGCATTCCCGGAAAACTCTCAATGTTAACAAATGTTTATCAATGAGGGAACCATCATTTTGACGCAAAGAACGTTATAACCGTAAGCATCCACCAAAACAATGACGATATGACACTGAAAATCACCACTGCCCTGGCCCTCTGCTCCCTCCTCTTCGTCGCCGCCTGCAAAGACGACGATGCTACAGCCGACAACATCCTCCGTCTGGATGGCGACAACGCAACGGGCCCCCTGCTGGCTGCCGGCGAGCACGAGTTGGCCGTCTATTTTCCCGAAGGCAAAATGACTGCCTACGCCGGCAAAGAACTCACAGAAGTGGAATTTTTCGTGGGGGAACCGCTGCCACAAACCTGCCTCGTCAGGGTGTACGAGGGTGGCACCGTGGCACCTGCCAACAAACTCTACGAATTTGACGTCACCAGCGGGCTGCAGACGCTCCGCTGGAACCGCCACATCCTCTCAGACCCAGTGCCGCTCAGCGGAAACGACCTCTGGATCGCCGTCTTCGTCGTGCACAGCCAGAACCAGCAGTCCATCGGCTGCGATGCCGGCCCGCGCCAGGACGGCGGCGACTGGCTCTTCCAAAGCTTCGACGGGGAGTGGAAAACGTATCAGGAACGCACCAACGAAAGCGTCAACTGGAATATACGCGGAAAAGTCAAGTAATTCCTGCTCCGCCTACAGGTAGTTACCAATCTTGATGATCTCGGCAAAGACGCCGGCGGCTGTGACCTCCGCCCCGGCGCCGGGACCGCGGATGACGAGCGGCCGCTCCTTATAGCGCTCGGTCGTGAACACAATCATGTTGTCGCTGCCGCTCAAGGCATAAAAGGGATGCCCGGCATCAACGGCCTTCAGGCCCACCCGGGCCTTCCCTTCCTCCAGGCTCGCCACCATGCGAAGGGCCAATCCCTGCCGGGCAGCGTTTGCTATCATCTCTCCGAAGTGATCGTCTGACTTCTCCAATTCCTCGAAAAACGAGGCGATGCCGGGTGCCCCTGCAGCAGCAGCGGGCAGGATGTTCTCCACCCCGATGTCTGCGGCCTCGAGGCTGAGGCCCGTTTCCCGGGCCAGAATCAGCAGCTTGCGGCGCACGTCGGCGCCGCCGAGGTCCTCGCGCGGGTCCGGCTCGGTGTAGCCCAGGCGCTTCGCCTCCGCCACGATGCGGCTGAAGCGGACGCCCTCCCGCATGTTATTAAAAATGTAAGACATCGTACCCGACAAAACCCCTTCTATCCGGATAATCCGGTCGCCGCTGGCGATGAGGTCCTCCAGGGTGGACAGCACCGGAAGGCCGGCACCCACATTGGTCTCGTAGCGGAACTGTACCCCGCGGCGGGCCGCGACCTGCTTCAGGCGGCGATACTGCTCGTAGGCGGAGGAGGTGGCCACTTTGTTGGGCGTGGAGATGGAAATGCTGCTCTCGAGAATGGTTTCGTAAAGTGCCGCCACCTGCTCGCTGGCGGTGTTGTCCACAAATATGGTGTTCGGCAAATTCAGGGCTTTCATTCTTTGGACAAAGGCGGGAAGGTCAACCGGCTCTGCCGACTGACCGAGGATAGTTTCCCAGTCCGCGATGTCTATGCCTTCTTCCCGGAACAACATTTTCTTGGTATTGGCCAGTCCCACGATTCTTATCTCTAACCCGCGCTGCGCTTTTAAAAAGCTGGCCTGCTCACGGATCTGCGCAATGAGGGTGGCGCCGATCAGGCCCACGCCCACCATGAAGAGGTGCAGCTCCTTGGTGTCGCTGAGAAAGAATGCCTCGTGCAGGGCGTTCATGGCCTTGGCTTCGTCGGCATGCGAAACCACCACCGAAATATTGAGCTCTGAGGAGCCCTGGGCGATGGCAATGACGTTGACCCCGTTTTTACCCAGGGCCTGGAACATGCGGCCAGAGATGCCCGGCAGGTAGCGCATGTTTTCGCCAATGATGGCGATGACGGAGAGATCCTCTTCCACTTTCACCGACTCCACCATCTTTTTCTCCATCTCGTAGCCGAACTCACGCTCCACCTGCTGGCGGGCCTTTTCCGCCAGGTCCGGCGGGATGGCAAAGGTGATGGAGTGCTCCGAGGATCCCTGGGTAATGAGGATCACGCTGATGCCGGCGCCGGCCAGGCAGCTGAACAGCCTGCCGGCGATGCCGGGCACGCCGAACATGCCCCCACCCTGGAGGGTCAGCAGGGCGACCTTGTTGATGGAGGAAATCCCGGTGACCACCGCCCGACCGGAGGGGTCTCGTCGGTCGGTGATATAGGTGCCTTCAAAACGCGGGTTGAAGGTGTTCTTTATGTAGAGCGGGATGTGCTTTTGAAGCGCCGGCTGCAGGGTCGGCGGGTAAATGACCTTGGCGCCGAAATGAGACATCTCCATGGCCTCGGCGTAGGTCATCTTCGGAATGGTGAAGGCTTTCTTCACCTTGCGTGGGTCGGCGGTGAGGACGCCGTCCACGTCGGTCCATATTTCAATGGCCTCGGCATCCAGACCGGCCGCTATGATGGCGGCGGTATAGTCGGAGCCACCGCGGCCGAGGGTAGTGGTCAACCCGCTTTCCGTGGCGCCGATGAAGCCGGTGACGACCTGCACGGTGCCGGGGCGGGCAGCGTAATGGGCGGCGATGAGGGCGTTGGTGGCACCGAAGTCCACCTTGGCGTTGCCGAACTCGCTGCTCGTGCGTATGATGGTGCGGGCATCCAGGAATTCAGCCGGCATGCCCTCTTGCCGCATGGCATGGGCGATGATGAAGGCCGAACTGCGTTCCCCGTAGCTCACCACGAAGTCCATGGTGCGGGGGGAGGCCTCCCTTACGAGGAAGATGCCTTCGAGCATGTTGCCGAGTTCGGCGTGCTGACGGTCTAGGTCGGCCATGACCTGGTCGCGTTCCTCGCCGCTGAGCAGGCTGGCAATAGCCTGGTGGTGGCGTTCCCTGAATTTCTGGTACAGCTCCCGGAAGGAGGCATCTCCCGCGGCCGCCCGCCGGCTCATGTCCAGCAGGCTGTCCGTCACGCCGCTGAAGGCGGAAAAGACGACCGTGAAGGGGCTGTGGTAGTTTTTCAGTATTTCGATCAGGCCCTTGATGCGCTCCGGTGTTCCGACGGAGCTGCCTCCGAATTTCAAGACTTTCATGAGGGGATAGGATTTTGCGATAACCTGGTTTTATTTGCTAAGGCAAGGTAACAGCAGGGAGATGCTATCCTGAATTTTACGCAGAACAGGGATTATTGTTTTGGAGAAGGAGGACTTTTTGAAAGTAACTGCTTAGCACCTCTTGCCGATGCCGATGGCCTCCGGGAAAGGGTGCGGGGCTGCGCCGAGCGCCCTGAAAAACCTCCTTTTGGCTTCGCCAAACCGCGGCAGGGAAGGAGG
>JBEAYO010000269.1:0-5410 GCA_041159285.1 Bacteroidota bacterium
CTTTCCGGGAGCCCAGCGGCATCTGCACAAGCTGTGCTAAACAATTACCAAACCTCCGGCGATTCAAAGGCTGGCCAGCATGTCGTTTTTAATTTGCACCACCAGCTGCATGGCTGCTTCCTCAGAAGTGCTCTCCGAGTAAATCCGGATAATCGGCTCCGTGTTGGATTTGCGCAGGTGAACCCAGCCGTGGGCAAAGTCAATTTTCAGGCCGTCCACCGTATTGCATTCTTCCTGCCGGTAGCGGCGGTGCATTTCCTCCAGCAAAGCCGGCATGTCCACCCCCGCCGTGAGTTCTATCTTGTCTTTCACCATGAAATACTGCGGATAGACAGCCCTTAGCCCGGACATGGACAGGGCCGTGTCTGACAGGTGGGAAAGGAAGAGCGCGATGCCGGCCAGTGCGTCGCGGCCGTAGTGAAGGTCAGGCACGATGATGCCGCCATTGCCCTCCCCTCCGATGACAGCCTTGACCTCCTTCATTTTTTCCACCACATTCACCTCTCCCACGGCGCTGGCGAAGTATTGCCCGCCGTGCCGAAGCGTCACATCCCGAAGGGCACGGGTGGAGGAGAGGTTGGAAACCGTGTTGCCGGGGCGGTGCTTCAGGATGTAATCGGCTACCGTCACCAGGGTGTATTCCTCGCCGAAGGGCTCCCCGTTTTCACAAATGAAGGCCAGGCGGTCCACATCCGGATCCACTGCGATGCCAAGGTCCGCGCCGGCGGCGATGACTTGTTCGGACAACTGGGTCAGGTGGGCGGGCAAGGGTTCCGGATTGTGGGCAAAATGGCCGTTTGGCTCGCCATTGATCAGGATGACCTCGCAGCCCAGGGCCTCGAGCAGCGGCGGTACGCTGAGGGCGCCGGTGGAGTTGACGGCGTCCACCACGACCTTGAATTTTTTTGCCCTGACAGCCCCGGCATTGACCAGGGGAAATGCCAGGACGTCCTTGAGGTGGGCTTCAATGGCATCGTTTCTCGTCTCGTAACGGCCGAAGGCATCCACTGCGGCGTAGTGGACGGCCTTTTGGTCAATGAGTCGCAGGATGTCGGCCCCCTCGGCGGCAGAGATGAACTCTCCCTTGTGGTTGAGGAATTTGAGGGCATTCCATTCCCGGGGGTTGTGGCTGGCTGTGAGGATGATGCCGGCCCCGGCTTTTTCGCGGGGAACCGCCATCTCGACCGTCGGGGTGGTGGATAGACCGAGGTCTGTCACGTCGATTCCAAGGCTCAGGAGGGTCTGGACGACGAGTTGTTGCATCCAGGCGCCGGAGATCCGGGCATCGCGGCCTATGACGATTCTGGGGGTGTTGCCCTGTTGCAGCACCCACTGGCCGAAGGCGGCCGAGCACTCCACGATGTCCTGGGCGGTCAGGTTGTCGCCCGGGACGCCACCGATCGTGCCCCGGATGCCGGAAATGGATTTTATCAATGCCATGGTTGTGTTGTTTACAATAGACTTGTTTCGGCGGGGTCATCGAAGGGGCAAAAAGGCTCTTTTCTTCCCACTTTGTGCCTTTTTTAGGAAGAATAGCCCAGCTATTTGACCTAAATAAAGCCTTCAAGTGGAAAGAAAACAGCACTTTTTTCCCACTTCGCTGACCCGCCGAAACAAGTCTAATTACTCAATGATGCCGAGCGGAGCGGTGTTTTTCCAGTTCCCGCGCGTGAAATCAGGGAAAGGCTGTGGCGCGCCGCCACTGGCGACCGAGCGCTCGCTCAGGGGCCCGACCGCACTCCAGAAGCAGCCCTCATAGACATTTTGGTCCAGCGGCAGCCCTTTTTGCAAGCACTCGATGATGCGGTAAACCATCATGCCGTCCATGCCGCCGTGCCCGCTTTCCTTGGTGGCCTGGTTCAGCCTTTTGTAAAGCGGGTGGTCGTATTTCTCAAAAAGCGCCTGCAACTGTTCCCCCTCCACCCAGGAGTGGTGGTCCTTGGTGATGCCTTCCACGCCGCCCTCCAGGGCGACGCGGGTGGGGAATCCGGCGAGCGTGCCTTTGGTGCCCTGGATCAGGTTGTGCCGGGTGTAGGGTCTCGGGCTCGTCTCGTCCCATTGCACCATGATGGTGCGGCCAAGCGCGGTTTTGATGATGGAAGTATTCAGGTCCCCGCCCTTGTAGTCCAGTTTATTCCATTTGTGGTCGGCGGGAAAATTTTTCTCGGCGTAGGCCTTTCTGCCCATGGCAGGGGTGGAGAAGGAGACGATGCTGTCGAAGTTGTCTTCGCCGCGGCCCAGGCTCATGTATTGGGCGACGGGGCCGAGGCCGTGGGTGGGGTAGAGGTTGCCGTTGCGTTTGGCGTAGTGCAGTGTCCGCCAGGAGCCCGTGCCCCGCTCCACTTCATTCATTTGCCAGCGCAGTTCGTGGATGTAGGCAGCCTCGCCGTGTAGGATGTCGCCGATCAGTCCCAGGCGGCACATGTTCAGGTACATGAGCTCTTCCCGGGCGTAGTTGACGTTTTCCATCATCATGCAGTGGCGCTGGGTTTGCTCGGAGGTATCCACGATGTCCCACATTTCCTGGAGGGTGACGGCGAGGGGGACTTCCACGAAGGCGTGGGCGCCCTGGCGCATGGCCTCGATGGCCATGGTGGCGTGGCTGTTCCAGTCGGTGGCGATGAACACCATGTCGGGGCGGGTTTCCGTCAGCATTTTCCGCCATTGGTTTTCATCGCCGTAGTAGGTGGCGACCTTGCGGTGGCGTTTTCCGGCGCCTTTTTTCCGGACCTCTTCCGACCATTTCTTTGCCAGGTCTTCGTAGAGGTCGCAGACGGCCACGATTTCAGTTCCCGGCAGGTCGGCTGCGAACATGAGGTGTGACGGGCCGCGTGCTCCGACGCCGATGACGGCGATCCGGACGGTTTCGAGTTTGGGGGCGGCGAAGTCGCCCATGTAGCGGGCATTGGTCAGGCGCGGGGAAAACGCGTCCTGTTCTGCCTGCAAGGTGCTTGCTGCAACCATGGCAGCGGCTGAAAGGGATGTCTTGCGGATAAAGTCTCTTCTTCCCAGGTTCTTCATGATGTCAGTATTTTAGTAACTGTTTGGCACCCTAGCAGATGCTGATTGCCTCTCGGAGAGGGCGGTCGGCGACGCGCCCAAGCGTGCCGCCGACCGCCCTGAAACCCGGGGTTGTGTAAAAAGCCCTTGCGGCTGGTTCCGCCGGTTCCGCACGGCCTCCGGAAAGGGCGCTCGGCGCAGCGCCACGCCCTTTTCAAACCGGAGCCCTGCGCCCCGGGGCTTTTTACACAACCCCGATTTTAGGGGCGCTGGGCTGCGCCCAGCCCCCTTTCCGGGGGCAATCAGCATCTGTAAGGGGTGCTAAGCAGTTACGTATTTTTATAGAGCATTTTTAAAATTCATTCAAGCTGAAAATCAATAGTTTAGGATGACCGAACAGGGTTTATGCCAAGCCGGGCTTCGGCTGCTTTCGGCCACTGGTGCCGCATGGTTTCCGGAAAGGGCGCTTGGCGGGCCTGTTGCCCGCGCCCTTTTCAAATCGGGGCGCAGCGATACCCCTGTGCGCAAGATAGACACTAATCCCTTGATTTTGACCACTTGCTATGAAGGGATTCAATCATTTCAAACAAATGTATTCAGCCTGTGGGGAATAAACAAGGAAAACCTGGTAACTATTTAGCGCGCCTTTGCCAGGGGAAGAAAGCAAGGCCTGGGAAATGGAAGGGAAAGGAGGGAAGGGGCACTTTTCGTGAAATTGAGAATCCGCTCAAAACAAGTGGGTAAATCAAGGAAAGGTATTTATTTTATATGCAGGGCAATGTGCTGCTCGCCGCTTTGAAAAGGGCGTGGGGCTGTCTCAAGAGATTCAGCGCGTTCTTTAAATTCGTTCCGCCGGTGCCGATTGGCTCCTGGAAAGGGCGGTGGGCGGGCCACAGGCCCGTCCACCGCCTGGAAGGGTTTTTAGGGCGCGGGCTGCGCGCCGCGCCCTTTCCGGGAGGCCAGCGTTCTCTCCAAGAAGTGCTAAGTAGTTACGAGAATTGAAATTTTTGTCACCTCATTTTTTTCCGGGCAGACCAGGCTGGAAACGCAGTATAAACAGGGACTTCCCCTTGTCGACTTTTACCCTCCCCAGCCGGCAAAATGTTAAATAGCAAAATAAAAGAAAAGGGCCCCTTGACTTTTAGGCTGCCCGGGGTTAAATTTGTATAAACGATAATACGACTTACAAGCGCTCTTATTCTTTTACCAAAACCCCAAAAATATGAAGTTCCAGTACACCATCCCCCAGTTTCCGGGGCTTCTCCTTCCACCCGTCATTGCACTGATATCGTTCCTTCATGTAGCGAAAACCCAGGCCCAGGATTTGACGCCAGTGGTGCGTCGACAGCTCGCCACACAGGAAGTGCAACACCGCCTGGATCGCGAAAACCCGGAACTCAAGGCCAGCCGACAGCGCATCGCCCTGCTCCTCGCAGGCAATCTTCGCGGTGAAAGTGAGGCCCAACTGACCATCCCCCTTGTCTTTCACATCGTTTACCACAACCAGTCGGAGCGGGTAGGGGAGGACCAGGTCCTCTCTCAACTCGAGGCCCTGAACCGCGATTTCGGCTCTGCGCCTGCCGTCTTTCCCCACCCGGCAGACAGCCTGGAGGGCTTTGCAGCCAGGGCCGCCAATGCGCGCATCGGCTTCTGCCTCGCCAGTGTGCCCGGCAGCGCAAGTCCTGGGATTCATTACGTTCAATCCGACGGCATGGAATGGTCAACGGACGATGCCCTCAAGTTCCGGCGCCGCGGTGGAGCTGATGCCATTTTCCCGGAGCGCTGCCTGAACATCTGGGTCGCCCGCCTGGAAAACAACATCAGCGGCTATGCCCAAATGCCCGGTGGCCCTTCCGCCACTGACGGCATCGTGCTGGACTACCGCTTCCTGGGAAGCCTGGGAACGGCGAAGGCTCCCTACGACCAGGGCAAAACCCTGACCCACCTCGTGGGCAATTACCTGGGATTGAACGACTTGTGGGGAAACGGCCACTGTGCTGACGACGGGGTGGACGACACCCCTCCGCACAATGCACCCAACTTTGGCTGCCCCGGCTACCGGCACATCAGCACCTGCGATGACAATCCCGTCGAGATGACCATGAACTTCATGGACAATACCGACGATGCCTGCATGTACATGTTCACGGCGGGACAGGTGAAGCGAATGAGGGCTGCACTGAGCGAAAACGGCCCCAGAGCCGGGCTTTATAACAATAATTATACGTGTTCTTCTCCAGGTGCGGGTCCCGGTCTGCCTCCTTCAGACATCCAGGGGGCTGCCGTCCTTCAAGCTGTGCAGGTTTTCCCAAATCCCGCCTCCCGGGACATCCGGCTGCAGATAGCCACCGGGATGGAAGGCGATTGCAGTCTCAGCATCTGCAATGCCTTCGGCACCGTGCTTTATCGG
>JBEAYO010000270.1:0-5407 GCA_041159285.1 Bacteroidota bacterium
CGACGGGGTTGTGTAAAAAGTCCTTGCGGCTGATTCCGCCGCCGCCGCTCGGCTCCCGGAAAGGGCACTCGGCGGGCCACAGGCCCGCCGAGTGCCCTAAAAACCCCGGGGTTTTTAGGGCGCGGGGCTGCGCCCCGTGCCCTTTCCAGGAGGCCAGCGGCATCTGGAAGGGTGGCCGAACAGTTACAATATCATCTCCCCATGAAAGAATACAGCATTTCAAAGCCCTGGAAAATATTCATTTACATCGGCGCGCCGGCCCTGGTGCTGCTCTTCGGCTGGGTGGCCATCCTCCCCTTCACTGACCCAGGTATCGACCCGCAGTCAGCCTGGTTCTTCATCCCGCTCTCATTCAGCCTGATCGTCTTCATGGTGCTCGGCCTCATCGACACCAGCATCGGCAAGGTCATCCTCGACGACCACGGCGTGCGAACCATCGGCGTCATGGGAAAAAAGCAACTGCAGTATGAGCAAATCAAAGGATACCGACTGAATGACCGCTATATCATCATCGAGCCGCTGCAAAACGACCTGAAGAAAATCAAAATAACCAACTATATTGCTGACAAAGAGGAAATAATCGAATGGCTTTACCTGAACTACCCCGACCTGGATGTGCTGGAGGCCATTGACAAGCAGGAGCGCATACTCAGAAACGACGATTTCGGACGCACCCGCGAAGAGCGGCTGTCAAAGCTGAAGCATGCCGGAATCGCCGCCAAGGTACTAAACTGGTCAACCTGCCTGCTGGCCGCCTGGACCTTTTTCCGGCCCGTGCCCTACGAACCCCTGATACTGGCCTGCATGGCCCTTCCGCTGGTGGCCATCACAGCCTTCCGCTTCTCCGGCGGCCTGCTTGCCATCAACGACGGAGAGGACAAAGACGTCGTCCCCTCCGTGCTGCTGACTATCGTGGTGGGAAGCCTGATCCTGTTCATCAGAGCCTTGCTGGATTACAACCTCCTGGCCTATGACAATCTCTTGATAGTTGCAGGGTTCATCTCGGCCGGTCTCCTGGCTTTGGTGATTGCCGAAAACCGGCATTTTCCCTTTCAACAGCGCAAAGACTATCTGGCTGCGCTGGGCCTCTTGCTCGTCCTCTTTGCCTACAGCTGCGGCAGCCTGGTCATCGTGAACTGCTTCTACGACCGCTCCAACCCGGAGGTGGCAGACGCTGTTGTGATTGACAAGGAAGTGAGCGATGGAGGCAAATCAACGACCTACTACCTTCACCTCTCGCCTTTTCGCCAGCGGCCGGAGGCAGAGCAGGTGTCGGTTCCCAGGGAACTATATGAAGCGGTGGACATCCAGGACACGGTGGAGGTGCACGCCGTCGCCGGCTTGCTGGGCTTCCCCTGGTTCATCGTGGCGGAAAAATAGGCTTGTTGCCACCTCCCTCCATCGGCGACACCGCGTTGTACCCCGGGTAGTGCCCGATTTCATCGCTGCAGTAACGCGCCCTTCGGATGGCATTGTGGTAAATGACAAATCTGGCTTTTGCCAACAATCCCTCGTCCGCAATCTGTTCCCTGAAATATTCATACAGCACATCCCCGATGCCCAGATACACCTCCGGGGTGTACCTCCAGCTTTTGTGGGTGCTTTCAGGGTAAAAACGCTTAGCCAGGACCTTCATCGGCAAAAACTCAAACCTCCCGGCAGTGAACAGCGCATTCACCCACAAATGATCGGCAACCACCAGCCCCGGTGTCTTCTTGATGTATAACTGCCTTTCTCTGACTACCTGCGCATCGAACACCCCTTTGAAAGAACCGGGGAACTTGCCCAGCCATAAAAATGACAAGGCCCCGTCAAGGGTCGAAGGACAGGTATAAGCTTGGGGCAATATGTGTGGATGAAATGCTGCTGGCAACGGCTTGCCTTGAACATCCAGCAATTCCGCTTCCCCGGTGGCCAGAATCGCATCCGGATGCTTCAAAAGCAATGCGACCAGTGCGGCACTGGAGCCTGGAAGCGCCGTGTCGTCGTGCGGCACTATTCTCGCAAACCTTGTTTCCGTCTGCCTGATCAGGAAATTGATATTATCTACCCAATCCCCCCCGTTGCTGCCCACGTGGATGACGACGTTTTCGTGCTGCCCGTATCTGGCTTTCAACATCTCAGGCACGTCATCATAGCCATGCATGTCAGAAACCAGCACGTGCGCCCCATACTTCAGGTGTTCCTCGATGTTCTCCTCGATGATGGACAGGAACCGCTTTGACTTGTACAGCGGAATCAGGCAGGTGAAATCCTGTAGCAACTGGTTTTTCATAGCAGGGAAAGCAGTTGGTTGGATGCTTCGAGGCCGAACAAGGGTGCCGTGCAGTATTTGCCGGTGTTGACAGACAACCAGCGGCCCTGGGTTTCCACGCCGATGTTGCTCCGCTTGTGCAGGCCGCTCTGATAATCAGTGATATCGGTCTTTCCCCATCCGCAAATGAAGCCTCCGCCCACCTTGCCGGTGTTGGCAAGGCCTTTTATCCGTAGGATGCCAGGCATGAGGTTGGACAGTTCCCGGATGCTATCCGCAATCAGTCCGGGTTTGTCAAGCTGCGCGAACCTATCCTTGATTGACTGCAAGTCGTCCCCCGTCGTTTCACCCAGCTTGCAGGCCGGGTACCAGGACAAATAAAACTCGCCACTGTTATAGTTCACCACATCCCCATAGGCGCCCACGATGAAGGTCACGCTGGGGACCTTTGCATACTCCCCGCTCAGCGTGATGGTCGCTTTGAACCTGGTGAGGTTCTGCCTGTCTGTTTCAATGCCGGCAGTCTTGTCAATTTTGAGCCTGTCCTCCCACAGGCAGTTGATGACGGCGTCAAACTTCAGCGATGCCGGCACCTCGTTTTCTTTGAAAAACAGCTCATACCGGCCATCGCCGGTGTTAGCAGCCCGCTCGATTTCGCAATTCCCCTTGAACGTTATATTGTCATTTGTCAACACGGAGGTGCTGACGATGTTGGCTACCTGCAAGGGATTGACGGACACCTCGCCCGTAGCGATGACGCCCTCCACTGCCTTGAAGTTGAAACCTCCCGACAGCAGCCATTTGTGCTTTTTTTTCGAGGGCCTTGGCTGCCCTGGGCTTATGAATTCTCCTCCCGCTTCCATGAATGCACTGATATCCCTGTCCACGGTGTTGAAATGGTTCATCACCTGGTCGAATGAGAGCATGGAACCTTTGGGGACGGCATATAAAAAGGGAGAGGACAACGTGAAGGAGCCCCTGTCAACCCCTGTCAGGTATTCCAGGATGCCCAAAAACTGCAAGGACCCCTCGATCATCTTCAGCTGGGTTTGTTTTTCCGCGTCCATCGCGTAAACGTAGCCGAGGTGGAGTTTTCCCTCGTTGTGCAGGCTGGCGGCACTCATGGGCAGTGGCAGCCGGTCAAACAGGGTTGCTTTTATTCCTTTGTTCGCCAGGTTTAATGAGGCAGAACATCCTGCCAGACCTGCTCCTAAAATGGCAATATGCATGGATATTTTATTTAAAGCGGCTTGGTTGCTGTAATCAGGTGTGCTTCCTGTGGCACCGGCTTCGCTGGCTTCGGCTTCGCTCAGCCCCACCACAACCTCTGGTTTCGGAAAGGGGTGGAGGCTGTCTTCTCAAAAGACCAAGCAAAATCCGTTCCGCCGGTGCCGCTTGGCTCCCGGAAAGGGCATTCTGCCGGCCTGCAGCCGGCCGAATGCCGGGGTTGCGTAAAAAGCCCATGCGGCTTGTTCCGCCGGTGCCGCTTGGCCCTCGGGAAGGGCGCGGGGCTGCACCCCGCGCCCTTTTCAAAGAATGGCACTGCGCGCAGGCGACTTTTTACACAAGCCCGCTCGCCTTTTGCAAGAAAACACTTCGCAAGAAGGCTCCATGCAACTCTGGCAAAGTCACCCTTACCCCTTGAAGACCCCTATCTTGTTGATGCAAAGCGGCGCCTTAGCTTCAAACTCCAACTTCAGCTTGCCGGCGCTGAGCTCCGGCAGGCGCAAAATGCGCTTGTACCCGATCGTGCTGCCCTCGGCCACCTGCTCCCAGTTCCCCGCACGCTGGACAAAAACCCGGAAGGCCGTCACGCGCTGCCCCAGCGGGATGTACTCCTGCAGCAGCAGCCGGTTGAACCCGACTTCCCCGCCAAGGTCTATCTCCAGGCTCCCCTGGTGCGTCTCATCGGCGGTGGCCCAGTAGGAATCGTAGTCCTCGTCGAGCACAAAGGCAGCCGCAAAATGCTTTCCGCGCGCCTCGCTGGCCACTACCTGCTTCCCGGCAGCCAGGTCGGTGGCAAAGTCACGGCGGATGACCTCCGACAGCGACTTCAGCTGCTGCACATCCGCCTCGTGCACCAATCCCCGCGTGTCCACCGGGAGGTTGAGCAGCAGCAGGCCGTTCCTGCCCACCGAATGATAGTAGATGTCGGTCAAATGTTCCTTAGACTTCACCGCCGTGTCCTGTTCCGGATGATAGTACCAGCCCGGCCGGATGCTTACATCGCACTCCGCCGGCACCCAGTGAGTGCCGTCCGCATGACCTTCCGTCAACTCCTTGTAATTCGGCGAGCCGGGATAAAACTCATCGCGGCGAAGCGGGCTCCAGCAGGTTTCACCTGCAAACCCGTTCTCGTTGCCCACCCAGCGCACATCCGGCCCGGCGTCGCTGAAGATCACGGCATTGGGCTGCAACTCCCGCACCAGGGCGATGGTGCCGGGCCAGTCGTAGTAGTTCTGGCGATCCACCTTTCGCTCCTCGTTGGCGCCGCCGTACCAGCCGGTGCCGCCATTGGCGCCGTCGAACCAGACCTCAAATATGTCGCCATAGTTGGTCAGCAGCTCCCGCAGCTGCCCGCGGAAATACTCAATGTATTCCGGCTTGCCGTAGTCGGGGTGGTTGCGGTCCCAGGGGGAGAGGTAAACACCCATCTTCAGGCCGTACTCCCGGCAGGCGTCTGCCAGCTCCCGGACAACGTCCCCCTGCCCGTTTTTCCAAGGCGAGTTTTTCACGGAGTGTTCCGTCAGCGCACTGGGCCAGAGACAGAACCCGTCGTGATGCTTGGCGGTGAGGATGATGCCCTTCATGCCCGCCTCCTTGCAAACGCGGGCCCATTGCCGGCAGTCGAGTTGGGAGGGATTGAACTGCGCAGGCTGCTCCCCGCCGGTTCCCCATTCCATGTTCGTGAAGGTGTTCATGTTGAAATGCACAAAGGCATTGAACTCCATTTTTTGCCAGTCCACCTGGGCCTGGCTGGGAACAGGGCCGTAAGGTGCCGGCGGCAGGGGCTCCCGGCAGGAGAATATCGTCAGCAGCAGAAATGCGTAGCAGAAATTTTTCATGTCGTGTTTTTTTTATAAAAATGAGAAAATATCCGCTAACAAAGGCACTTTTTTTAAAAAAACATTGTTTACCACTGTCTGTTGGACT
>JBEAYO010000271.1:0-5397 GCA_041159285.1 Bacteroidota bacterium
GCTGAGCAGGGCGGCGCTGGAGGCAGGTGCTTCCGGCTGTTGTGCCAGGCCAGCCTCCAGGCGGGTAATTTTCTCCTCCAGGCGGCTGATTTGCTGGTGGGCGTCATTGAGGTCCCCTCGCAGGGCGGCCACAGGGTCGGCAGCGTTGCCATCCGTGAAGTAAAATTCGCTGTTCAGGCGGGCATTGCGCGTCTTAAGTCCCAGGATCTGGTTTCCGAGGTCTTCCACTGTCGCCTGGTAGGAGCCGATTGCTGTTTTTTGCTGGAGGATTTCCTCTGCGGCTGTCCGGAGGCGGTCTTCCACCTCGGTTTTTTCAGCCTGCAGCATTTTGTGGAGTTCGCGGAGCTCCTCGGTTTCCCGTTTTGACCTGACCAGGTCGGCCTGCCGGAGGTCCAGTTCCTCCTGTTGTTGCTGCACTTTCAGGGAGAGCGTTTCCTGAGCAGCTTTGGCTTGCTGGAATTGCCTTTGGAGGCGTCCCCGGCGCATGGATCCGAGCATCCATCCTCCCAGCAGGCCAGTGAGCAGGGTGACAAGGGCGAGAAGCAGGGCGGCCTGGCTGTGGGGTCCGTTCAGTAAAGCGGTGATTTGCTCCATCGTGAAATTATGTTTTATCAAAAATATGGAATTCAGCCCATTGGACAAAATGGCCGGGCAGGGAGGTGTTTTCTTTAGCGCAAAAAATTGAAAATAACCTGCCAAAAAATAAAAATAAGCCTTAACTTTGCAATCCTTTTAAAAAAAAGTTCATTAAAATGGATGCTTTAGACCCTTATTCCCTTCCAATTTCGGGATTGCGCATGGGGATCCACGAGTATCGTTTCAATGTAGACCGCGGATTCTTCAGCCAGTTTGAAGATTCGCCCGTCGAAGACGGCGATGTTGACGTGGAGGTTATCCTGGACAAGCGTCCCGACTTCTTTGTGCTGGATTTCGAACTCAGCGGCACGGTGAAAGTCACCTGCGACCGTTGTCTGGAAGCATTTGACCTTCCGATTTCGGATTCTCAGCGGCTGTACGTCAAGTTTGACGAGACAGAATGGGAAGACGTGGATGTGGTTTACGTTTTACAAGGGACACAACAGTTCAACGTCGCCCGCTTCATTTATGAGTTCATCAATCTGGCGATGCCGATATCGAGAACCCACGAGGAAGCCGGGGAGACTTGTAACCCTGAAATGCTGAAGTACCTGAAATCAAGTGAGGAGTCTCCCGGGCCTGAATCCGGCTCTGTCTGGGACTCCCTGAAGGGACTTAATTTCGACAATTGAGCACAGTGCTTGTGCTTTGAAAAAAAGACTTTTATCAATAAAACTATAAGACGATGCCAAATCCTAGAAATAAACATTCCAAGCAGCGGACCCGCACCCGCCGGGCACATCACCGGGCTGAAATCCCTCAGATTGCGAAGTGCCAGGCCACGGGTGAGATGCACGTATATCACCACGCCTACTACGACGATGAGGGCAACATGCGCTATCGCGGCAAGGTGCTGGTAAAGGCCAAGTCCGAAGGAGAATAAGTTCACAGGCTATATGCTGCCGGCTTATCAGCTGCCGTAAAGCTCCCTTTCACAATCATCTGATGAATGCGGGGCTTTCGCTGTTTATACTCTCGGCTTATCATTCACTCATCTCATCATTGCTGTGAAAAAAATCATATCCACCCCCCATGCCCCGGCGGCCATTGGCCCCTATCATCAGGGCATCGTCTGCAACGGGACCTTGTACGTCTCAGGCCAAATTGCCATTGATCCCGCCAGCGGCGAGGTCATACAGGGCAGCATAGAGGAGGAGACGCACCGGGTGCTGAAGAACATCGGAGCCATTCTCGAGGCGGCGGGCTGCACCTATGCAGACGTGCTGAAGGCCAGCGTCTTCGTCAAGGACATGCACCACTTCAGCCGCATCAATGCCGTGTATGCGGAGTACTTCCGCCCTGAATTTGCCCCGGCGAGGGAGTTGGTGGAAGTGGCAAACCTGCCGCGCTTTGTAAATATTGAAATTTCCGTCATCGCAGTCGTTTCCTGAGGGGGGATGTCCGGGAGGCAAATGGCACCAGCCGGATATCCTGTAGTTTTGAGGGGATTCTAAATTTTAAACAGGTTCAGAAACAATCCAACTGACATGAGCAAGAGAGTATTGTCCTGTATTCAACCCACCGGCGACATGCACTACGGAAATTATTTCGGAGCGGTGAAGAACTGGGTGGAGCTGCAGGAAAAGTACCAGTGTTTTTATGGGGTGGTGGACTACCATGCCATTACCATGCCTTACCAGCCGGCAAAGCTGCGGGAGAACACCTGGGATTTGATCATCAACCTGCTGGCAGTCGGCATCCGGGCTGAGAACCTGTTCGTCCAGTCGCTGATCCCGGAGCATGTGGAGTTGTGTTGGATTTTCAACTGCTTTGCCTCCTACGGCCAGGTGACGCGCATGACGCAGTTCAAGGACAAGAGTGCGCAGAGCGAGGAAAAGGGGGAAGGCTTCATCTCCGTGGGTCTGTTTGACTACCCCGTACTACAGGCGGCGGACATATTGATTTACCGGGCGGATTACGTCCCGGTGGGCAAGGACCAGGAGCAGCATCTCGAGCTGTCGCGCAACATTGCCCAGCGCTTCAACAACCAGGTGGGAAAGGAATATTTTGTCCTGCCGGAGTCGCTGTACACGGAGACGCCGAGCATCAAGTCGCCGGCAGACCCGAGCCGCAAGATGAGCAAAAGCCTCGGGGAGAAGCACTACATCAACGTGTTTGCCGACGAGGCGCGCATTCGCAAGCAGATTCGCTCGGCAGTCACTGATGCCGGGGAGGCCACCGAGGGAGACGGGATGAGCACCGGCGTTCGCAACCTCTTCGAATTGCTGAAGGCCGCCGGCAGTGCCGAGGCTTATTCGGTGCTGATGGCTGATTATGAGGCCGGCACCCTGCGTTACGCCGATCTGAAGGAGCAGGTGGCGGAGTCCCTTGTCGTCCTGAGTTCGGTGTTCCGGGACAGGAAGGCCGAGCTGGAGGCCGACAAGAAGGCGGTGAAGGAACTGATCCGCGGTTCCTCTGCCGGCATCCGGGAATATGCCCGCCAGACGGTGCGGGAGGTCAAGGAGCTGGCTGGTTTGTTGAATGTAAAATAGGCAGGCAGGCGGGAGTGAGGATTCCCGTTTTGCCCAAATCAAATAATTATGAAGATCATCTGTATCGGCCGCAATTACGCGGAGCATGCCCGGGAGTTGAACAATCCGGTTCCGGCCAATCCGGTCGTGTTCATGAAGCCGCCATCGGCTTTGTTGGTCAATGAAAAGCCGTTTTACTATCCCGATTTCACCAAGGATTTGCACCACGAGCTGGAAATCGTCCTTCGGATATGCCGCAATGGCAAGGCAGTGCAGCCCGAGTTTGCGGGCGGGTATTTCGAGGAAGTGGGCCTGGGCATAGACTTCACGGCCCGCGACGTGCAGGAGGAGTTGAAGAAGAAGGGGCATCCCTGGGAGATTGCCAAGGGTTTTGACAATTCGGCCGTGGTGGGCAATTTCCTGCCCTTGTCGGAGGTCAGCCGGGATGGCGACATAGCGTTCGAGTTGTTCAAGAACGGCGAGCGGGTGCAGCATGGCCACAGCCGGGACATGATATTCACCTTTGAGCAGTTGATTGTGCATGTGTCGAAGTATTTCAAACTCCTGCAGGGGGATTTGATTTTCACGGGCACGCCGGCAGGGGTAGGTCCTGTGCAGGTTGGCGATGTGCTGGAGGGGTACATGTACAAGGTTTCCGGGGAGCGGGAGCGCTTGCTGTATTGCGAGGTGAAGTGAGTGCCGGGGTGTTGAATAAAGTTTTGATCGGTTTCGTTCGGCAGTATCTAATTTGTAGTTTTGTGTCATCAAGGCTTTTTAGAAGAAAAAGCGGATGGTGCCCAGTGAAAAGTTTCTGAAAAGCGCCATGGCTTTTGAAACAACCTCCTTTACATCAAGTAAACTAATCAAAATACATTTAAAAACCGGCGTTGCAGCAATCATTGCGGATGGCAGGATGAAATCGGAGAGGTACAGCGGGAGCGAGCATCCGCACACGTCGCGCGGCGTCAAAAAATAATCCAGTATGCCATACTTGTTTACATCAGAGAGCGTATCTGAGGGGCATCCCGACAAAGTTGCCGACCAGATTTCCGATGCGCTGGTAGATCACTTCCTGGCGTTTGACCCGACGTCGAAAGTAGCCTGCGAGACCCTTGTCACCACGGGGCAGGTCGTATTGGCAGGCGAGGTGAAGACCTCCACCTACCTCGACGTGCAGTCCATCACCCGGCAGGTCATCAGCAGGATAGGCTACACCCGGAGTGAATACATGTTCGAGGCCAACTCCTGCGGGATACTCTCCGCCATCCACGAGCAATCCCCCGACATCAGCCGGGGTGTGGAGCGCGCCAAGCCGGAAGACCAGGGTGCCGGCGACCAGGGCATGATGTTCGGCTATGCCACCAACGAGACCGAGAACTACATGCCGCTGGCATTGGATCTTTCCCATAAGATCCTGCAGGAGCTGGCTGTCATCCGCCGCGAGGGTCGCCAGATGAAGTACCTCCGCCCTGACGCCAAGTCGCAGGTGACCATTGAATATTCCGACAAGAACAAGCCATTGCGCATAGACAGCATCGTGGTGTCCACGCAGCACGACGAGTTTGCCGACGATGAGGCCATGCTGGCGCGCATCCGCAAGGATGTGATCAGCATTGTAATCCCACGGGTGAAGAAGCTTTACCCGGCCCGGGTGCAGCGCCTGTTCAAGGGCGACATCACCTACCACGTGAATCCGACCGGCAAGTTTGTGATTGGCGGTCCCCACGGCGACACCGGGCTCACGGGTCGCAAGATCATCGTGGACACTTATGGGGGCAAGGGTGCGCACGGCGGTGGCGCCTTCAGCGGGAAGGATCCTTCTAAGGTGGACCGCTCGGCTGCCTATGCCACGCGTCACATTGCCAAGAATCTGGTGGCTGCCGGGGTGTGCGATGAGGTGCTGGTGCAGGTTTCCTATGCCATCGGCGTTGCCAGGCCGACGAACATTTATGTGAATACGTATAACACCGGGAAGGTGAAGATGAAGGACAGCGAGATTGCCGCCGTGGTGATGGAGTTGTTCGATATGCGTCCCTATGCGATTGAGCAGCGTCTGAAGTTGCGCAATCCCATTTATTCGGATGCGGCTGCTTACGGGCACATGGGGCGTCAATCGCAGGTGAAGCGTTTGACGTTTACCAATGGTTCCGGGGAGCAGGTGACGAAGGAGGTGGAGACTTTCACCTGGGAGAAGTTGGATTACGTTGATAAAATCAAGAAGGCGTTTGGCATTTGAGCAGGCCTTGTCACCTGAGGTTCAGTATTCCTGAAATGAGAGGTGCCTTCTTGT
>JBEAYO010000272.1:0-5385 GCA_041159285.1 Bacteroidota bacterium
GCACCGGTGGAACGAATTTTAACAGTGCGCAGAGTCTCCTGAGATAGCCTCAAAGGGGATTTATGGCGCGCGGAGCATAGCCCCGCGAGCCTTTTTATGGGAAAACGGTTTGCTATTCCGTCTTTTGAGACGGCCTCTCTTTAGTGAAAAGACAGACATCTCGCAGTAGGGTCTTGAACGTCAGCCTCCACGACCTGACGTCCCTTGCATTCCAGCCTGGACCGACAAGTTTTCGCGCGGCATTTCCCCATAAGAATTTCCACATAGTGACTAATGTCACAGAGTAAGACGACTTATTTAAATACCTTTACCCAGCTGAATTTTTAAGCCGAAAAATCGGGTTTTTCATTAAAAAGCTTAAAAAATTAGCAAACCGCTGCATTTTCTAATATAAAATTTGGGGCATGGCATCGGCGGGCAGCCCCCGTCTGTACCATCACGTCAAAACAACAATGAAAAACTTATGAAATACGGATTTGTCATTGACAACCGCAAATGCATCGGCTGCCATGCCTGCACCACCGCCTGCAAATCAGAGCACGACGTCCCGGTCGGCGTCTTCCGAACCTGGGTGAAACAAGTCGAAAAAGGCGCCTTCCCCCACACACGGCGCCTCTTCTCCGTCATGCGCTGCAACCACTGCACCGATGCCCCCTGCGTGGACATCTGCCCCGTGGAAGCACTCTATACCCGCCCCGACGGCATTGTGGACTTCGATAAAAACCGCTGCATCGGCTGCAAGTCCTGTATGCAGGCTTGCCCCTATGACGCACTCTACATAGACCCCGACAGCCACACGGCTGCCAAATGCAACTACTGCGCCCACCGCGTGGACATCGGCCTGGAACCGGCCTGCGTCAACGTCTGCCCGGAACACGCCATCATCTCCGGCGACATGGACAACCCGGAAACGGAAATCTTCCAGCTCCTGGGCCGCGAGCAGGTCTCCGTGAGAAAGGCCGCCAAGGGCACCGGCCCCAATGTCTATTACATCGAAGGCGATGAAGCCTCGCTCAACCCCCTGGCCAATGAAAAGCCGTCCTTCACCCTCTGGGGCGCCCAGTCCAGGGGAGTGGGCCATTTCGCCTCCCAGACGGAGAAGCTGGCCTACGACGGCGATGACATCGTCAAGGCAGCCCTGGCAGCCAACGGCTCTGCCGTTTCCAGCGCTGAGATGGGCCAGCTCAAAAACGGGATTAAATCAGTGGACGTCCTCATGGGTAACTCCCGCCGCGTGTACGACGCGCCTTCAAAGGGCATCCTCTGGGGCTGGGAGGTGCCTGCCTACGTCTGGACCAAGTCCATCGCCGCCGGTGCCTTCCTGGTGCCCTTCCTGGCCGAGGCCTTCGGCCTGGCCTTCCCGGATGACCTGACCCAATGGGCAGCCATCGGGCTGTCTTTGGTCTTCCTGGTGCTGACAGGCGCCTTCCTGGTCATGGACCTCGATCGTCCTGACCGCTTTCTGAATGTGTTGTTGCGTCCGCAGTGGGGATCCTGGCTGGTGCGTGGCGGTTACGCCATCACCGTGTATGGCCTGTTGCTGACCATCGTGGCCGCCGCCGCCTTCTTTTCCCTCGACGGCCTACGGGAGGCTGCCAGCTGGCTCACCGCCGCTGTCGCCGTGATGGTTGCTGTCTACACGGCCTTCTTGTTTGCCCAGGCCAAGGGTCGCGATTTCTGGCAAAGTCCGGCACTGCCGCTCCATATGCTGATTCACAGCCTCATGTCTGGTGCTGCCGTGTTTTCGCTCATCAGCCTTTTCGCGGAGGCCGATGCCGACTGGGCCGGCTACCTGCGCGGCATGATGTCCCTGATGGTGGTTCTGAACCTGTTGACGCTCTGGGTGGAGCTTTCCATTTCGCACCCCACCGAGGAGGCGCGCGTCACCGTGAATATGATTGTGCGCGGGCAGTATGCAAGCCGTTTCCGCTGGGGCGTGCTCCTGGCTGGCAACCTGTTGCCGCTGGCCCTGCTCCTGTTGCCTGGGGCTGCCTTCACGCCCCTGGCGGCCGCGCTAATACTGGCCGGCATCTACATCACTGAGCGCATCTGGGTGGAAGCACCCCAGCGCGTATCGTTGAGCTAGGTAATATGACTCAGCTGGTCTTGCACTAAGCTGCCTGGCCCAATCTTGAAATTTGTTCATTAGGCGATAATTGACCTACGCAATAGGTGTTCGGCAGGCCTGCAGCTGGCCGAATCCCCTTTCAGGGGCGTAGTGCCTTTCTTTGAAAAGGGCGCGGGGCGAAGCCCCGCGCCCTATTGGGGCGGGGGGGGGCCCCAGGCCCCGCCGAGCGCCCTTTCCGGAAGCTGTGCGGCACAAGCAGAGCCAGCCGCAAGGACTTTTTACTCAACCCCGCACCCTTTCCAACAGCCGGCAGCACAGGTGCATCTATCTGTATGGACTTTTACACAACTCCCGCGCGTCGGGAAAAAAAATAAAGCATAATACTAAATCATATGACTTACAAGCATAAACCAAGTCTGATCGAGAAAATCGCTGAAAGCATCGGCCTCATTCCCGACCTCCATAAGAGCGAGGACTACGCCCCCCAGCTGGACTCTCTCACCGAGCCTGGAGACCTGTCTAAATTCCCCCCGCCCGAACAATGGAACGAATGGACGGAGTACGAGGCCAAGGCTTGGCCCAAAAAGCAAAAAAAGACTTACTCCATCGTCCCCACCACCTGCTTCAACTGCGAGAGCGCCTGCGGCATGCTGGCCTATGTGGACAAGGAGACCAACGAGGTGCGCAAATTCGAGGGAAACCCCTGGCACCCTGGCAGTCGCGGCCGCAACTGCGCCAAAGGCCCGGCCACCATCAACCAGATCACCGACCCCGACCGAATCCTTTACCCCTTGAAAAGGGCAGGGGAGCGTGGCTCCGGACAATGGGAAAGGGTCAGCTGGGATGAAGTGCTGGACGACATCGCCGGTCGCATGCGCAAGGCACTGCAAGAGGGTCGGAACAATGAAATCGCCTATCACGTCGGACGCCCCGGCCACGAAGGCTACATGGACCGCGTGCTCCAGAGCTGGAACGTGGACGGCCACAACTCGCATACGAACATTTGTTCGTCCGGTGCCCGCTTCGGCTATGCCCTCTGGTATGGCCACGACAGGCCGTCACCCGACCATGCCAACGCCAAAGCCATCATGCTCATCTCCGCCCACCTCGAGAGCGGGCATTATTTCAATCCCCATGCCCAGCGCATCATCGAGGGAAAGATGAACGGCGCCAAGCTCATCGTCCTGGACCCGCGCCTCAGCAACACGGCCAGCATGGCAGACTACTGGATGCCCACCTATCCGGGCACCGAGGCCGCCCTCCTGTTGGCCCTGGCTCGCGAAATCCTCCAGCATGGCTGGTACAACCGCTCCTACGTGGAAAACTGGACCAACTGGCAGCAGTACATGAAGGAGGAGCACCCCGGGAAACCCCAGGATTTTGAAACCTTCATCGCCACCTTAATTGAAGTTTACAAGGATTTTACGCCTGAATTTGCCGAACATGAAACGGGTGTGAAAGCATCCATGATCCGCGAGGTCGCCAAGGTCATTGCCGAGGCCGGTACCCGCTTCGCCACTCACAACTGGCGCAGCGCCGGCTCCGGCAACCTCGGCGGCTGGGCCGTGGCCCGCACCCTGCATTTCCTGAATGTGCTGACCGGTTCGGTTGGCACCGAGGGCGGGACTTCCCCCAATACCTGGAACAAGTTCCACCCCCATTTCTTCGACCACCCGCCGGCGCAGAAGTTCTGGAACGAATTGCATTTCCCGCGCGAGTATCCCCTGGCCTATTTCGAGATGTCCTTTCTATTGCCCCACTTCCTCAAGGAAGGCCGCGGCTTCATGGACGTTTATTTCTCCCGCGTCTTCAATCCGGTGTGGACCTATCCCGACGGCTTCATGTGGATGGAGGCCTATAAGGATCCGAAGTGCTTCGGCCTTCACGCCGCCCTCACGCCCACCTGGAGCGAGACGGCCTACTTCGCCGACTACGTGTTGCCGATGGGCATGGCTTCGGAGCGGCACGACCTCAACAGCTACGAGACCCATTCCGGCATCTGGATTGCCTTCCGGCAGCCGGTGCTGCGGGAAAAGGCCAGGCGCGACGGCCGGAAATTCCGCTTCACCTACGAGGTGAACCCCGGCGAGGTGTGGGAGGAGGACGAATTCTGGATCGAGCTGTCCTGGCGTGTGGACCCGGACGGCAGCCTGGGCATCCGCAAGCATTTTGAATCCCCCTACCGTCCCGGCGAATGCATCACGGTGGATGAATACTACCAGTACGTTTTTGAGCACACCAAGGGGCTGCCGGAAGCAGCTGCCAAGGAAGGCCTTTCCGCCCTCGATTACATGCGCAAGTACGGTGCCTTTGTGGTGGAGTCCTCGGTTTACAAGGTCAATGAAAGGGAGCTCAAGCCGGAGGACCTGAAGGATGCGAGCGTAGATTCAGAGACGGGGGCCATCAGGAAGAAGGGCAAGACCATCGGGGTGATGGTGGATGGCAAGGCCATGGTGGGCTTTCCCACGCCATCGGGTAAGAATGAGTTTTACAGCAAGACCATGGTGGACTGGAAGTGGCCGGAATACACCATACCCACCTATATCAAGAGTCATATCCATGAGGAAAACATGGACCGCGCCAAAGGGGAGTACCCCTTGGTGCCCACCTTCCGCCTGCCGACGCTGATCCACTCGCGCAGCGGCAATGCCAAGTGGCTGTATGAGATCTCCAACCGGAACCCCGTCTGGATGCATCCCTCGGATGCGGAGAAACTGGGCGTTGGCACCGGCGACCTCCTCCGGGTCAACACGGAGATCGGCTATTTCGTGGACAAGGTATGGGTGACCGAGGGCATGAAGCCCGGCGTGGTCGCCTGTTCTCATCACCTGGGCCGCTGGCGCCGTCCTGCCGACCCTGCTGGCAACCGCTGGGCCACTGCGACGGTGAGCATAGAGGATGATGGCAAGGGGGGCTGGAAGATGAAGCAGTTGGCTGGAATTGCTCCCTTCAAGAGCGCGGACAAGGACAGTGCCCGCATTTACTGGAGCGATGGCGGGGTGCATCAGAACATCACCTTTCCGGTGCATCCGGACCCCATTTCCGGGATGCACTGCTGGCACCAGAAGGTTCGCCTGGAGAAGGCTCCGCCGGAGGATTCTTATGGGGACATCTATGTGGACACGAACAAGAGCATGGAGGTGTACCGCAGGTGGCTGGCCATGGCGCGTCCCGCTCCCGGCCCGGATGGTCTGCGCCGCCCGTTGTGGATGAAGCGGGCACTCCGGCCAGTTGAGGAGACCTTCTACATAAAAGAATAGTATTGTAAGCAAGGGCTTGTGTAAATAGTCCCCTGGGTGCAGTACCCCTCTTTTAAA
>JBEAYO010000273.1:0-5364 GCA_041159285.1 Bacteroidota bacterium
TGTTGGGATGCCCCACCCCGCGGCGGAAGGGGGGATTTTAGCGCGCTCGGCCGGCCTGTGGCCGGCCGAGCGCCCTTTCCGGGGAAACAATCGGCACCGGCCGAACGGATTGCCGGGTCTTTTGAGACATCCCCGCGCGCCTTTCATAAGAGGGCAATTCGCAAAAGGGCCTTTTACAGCCCCACGCTCTTTTCAAAGCGGGGCGATGCGCCCTGGCGATGCCTGAAACGGCAACACGCCTGTTTCCTGATGGCGGACTTCCGGAATGAACAGTCAGGAGCGGCGGATCCAGCCGGGATAGGTTTCCGGCAAGGCCTGGCGGATTTTTTCGACCAGGGCGGGATTGAGCGGCAGGTGTTCCCTGCAGCGAATCACGCTTTCCACATGCTTCTTTTTCCGCATTCCCGGAATCGCCACGCTGACCTGCGGATGGCTGGCCGCAAAGCGAAGCGCGTTTTCGGAAACCGTGAAGGACTCCTCCCGGAACAACTCGCGGATGGTGGCCACACTGGCCTGCATCCAGCTGTTTTGCTCCTCGGGAAAGGAACTCCTGATGTCGTCGTCGGCAAACCGGACAGGCGGCGTATCCACCAGAAACCCGGATGCCAGCGGACAGCGGGCGATGAAGGCATACCCCCTTTCTGCACACAGGGGAAACACCCGCTCCTCGGCCCGGCGGTCCAAAACGTTGTAAATCGCCTCCACCACCTGGCCAAAACCGCTGCGAATCACCTGCTCCGCCCCGGCCACCGACTTCGCACTGACCCCGTAAGCCCGGATCTTTCCAGCACGGATCAGCCGTTCAAACGGCTCCGGATCGTAGCGGCTCCAGTCAAAGTCATCAGGCGGGCTGTGCAACAGCAAAATATCAATTACCTCGCGCTGCAGCCGCCTCAGACTGCCTTCGACGGCGACTTCCAGCCACTCAGGACTGAAATCCGTCGTCACGCGGCCGGATTGGTCCTCCCGGGTGCCGAATTTGGTGCACACGGCAACTTCCGGTCGGCCGGCATTTCGAAGGGCCTGGCCCAATAGCTTTTCAGACTGCCCGTGGCCGTAGGCATCGGCAGTGTCAAAGAAGTTGATGCCCTGCCCGATGGCGAATGCCAGGGTGGAGAGTGCCTCTTCAACATCCGTCTCCCCCCACCCTGTCTGCCTGCCTCCCCAAACGGTAGGTCCTCCAATCTGCCAGGTTCCCATGCCCAGCCTGCCCGTCGGGAAGGGCAGATTCGCTATCTGCGAATCTGCGGATGTAGGATGATGGCTCAAAGGTTCAGCCCTCCTTTCATCAGGTGGCGGTTGCCAAAAAAGGCATTGCGGCCGTGCAGCACGCGCTCGTCATGGAAAAAGACGGCTTCGCCGGTCTTCAGGTATGCCCCGTTGAGGAGACCGGCCGACACGATCTTGTTTTCCAGGAACCAGTGGAAGCGCTCGCACAAATCCCTCACTTCCGCGCTGTTGCGATCGGAGATGCGGTAGTAGTTCCAGTTAAGCAGTGGGCCTTTCTCATCGTAGCGGATGATCTTGCTCGTCTTCTGCTGGGTGGCACCCTTGTCGAAGATGACTTCCGTCGTTTCCAGCTCCTGCAGCAGCTCGCTTTCGTATTGCTGCATGATGTCAACCAACAGGGACCCGTCGATGAAGGTCGTGGCACCGCCAATGGGTGCATAGGCCAGGCAGTAGAAAAAGGTCACGTCCCAGGTGAAGCTGTTGTAGGCGCCGTCCGTGTGGATGGGCTGACGGGTGTCGCTGTGGCGGAAAGTCTCCGTTTTCTTGCTCTCCTCAAAGCGGATATCCAGCCAGTCGTCCAGTTTTTCATTCTGTTCGCCCGTCTTGTAGTCTTCGTTCAGTTTTACATAGTTGCCAGCCGATTTCCCCAGGTTCTCATAAAAAGCCCTGTAATCGGTACCAGCCGGCAAGCCCTTGTAAACAGTCACCTTGTTTTCGCGGATGACCTCCCGGAAGCGCTCCAGGTTGTCGGGCTGGTCAGAATGTTGAAATTCGGTGTAGAAGTTGAGTGTGGTTGCCAAAGTTTCCATTTTTCAGCATTTTATGCAATCCGGATTCAGCAAAATCAGATGCCCATGGAGGACTTCCTCTCTTGCAGCAGGTTCGGATTGCGCTTGAGACTAAAATAGTATTTCAATTTATTGTAGTTCTGCTTCCCCATCAGACTGCCCACGAGCAGGAACATGAACCTGGCATCCAGCAACAAGGACCAGTCGCGGCGAAGGGCCTCCAAAAAGCAGCGGCGCGCATCGGACGCCATGTCGGCACCGAAGTAGCTGCTGCCGTACTGCCGGTAGTGCAGGGAATAGATTTTCCTCATCTCCTGCTTCCCGTCCGTATGCCCTTCCAACTGGCTGAAATAATCCAGGATGTAGCGCATGTTTCGCTCCCCCTTTTTATTCAAAATGAAGGCATGGTGCATGCCGCCGCCGTGAACCCTGTACTGGGCAAGCGCCCTGGGCACAAAGCGGAACTGCTGGCCGCGAGCCATCTTCAGGGTCAAAAACCAGTCTGCAAGACCGGATTTGAGCGCCTCCGGATAGGGCAGCGCGCTTTCCCAGGCCGAGCGCCTTCCCAGCATGGCGGGCGCACAGGTGTAGTGCCGGCGCAAGAGGGGCAGGAACTCATTGCCCTGAACGGGCAGGTCCGGGCGGTGAATGCCCTCCCGGGTGACGTTCCCGCTGCCGTCCACCATGTGGATGTCTCCGTACACCAGGGCGACCTCCGGATGAAGGTCCAGCACGGGCACGGTCTCCTCCAGGAACCAGGGATACCAGACATCGTCGCCGTCAAACCGGGCGATGTACTCCCCCCTGGCCAGTGAAAAGGCATGGTTGGCAGACCAGACGGCACCCCGGTTCTCTTCGCTGCGGATGTAGCGAAGCCGGGGATCGCTGAAGCGGCTCATCACCGCCGCCGTGCCATCCGTGGAGCAGTCGTCCACTACGATGACCTCGTAGTCGTAGCCCCCCCTTTGGTTCAGGAGGCTCTCCACTGCCGCTCCGATGTATTTTTCGAAGTTGTAGGCCGTGACCAGCAGGCTTATCTTGGGGTTCAATCCCGGGGTGTCAGCCATGTCAGCGGGAGGTGAGTTGGTCTTCCAGCACCGGGAACTCCATGTAATCCCAGCGAATCGGCACTTTCAGCAGCCCGGGCTTGTCCAGTCGCCAGCCCTTGTCGGCCGTGTCGGACCGGGAGTCGTCCACGCTGAATTTCAGCACATCCGGCCGGGAGTCAAAATACTGGCCGACTTCCACCATGGAGACGGAGACAGTAAACAGGCCGGCCTTCAGGAAATCAGGCAGCTCGACCTTGGCCACGTACTCTCCTGCCAGTCGCTTGACGGGCAACACCTCCTCGTCTATGTCATAGGAAGTGAACAGCGGCTCTCCGTTTCTCGACAGGTTGAATTTCAACCAGACGTTGCGGCGGCTTTCACGCAGCAGGTAGCGGATGCGCAGGTATATCTTCTCGTCGTAGTAATAATTTTCGCGGCAGTTGCCCTCCTCGTCCTCGACCTGCACCTCCAGCAACTGGGCGAAGCGGTCGTTTTCAGGAAAAGCGACGCGGTTGGACTGGGCATTCTTGCTGTCCCCTCCGCTGAGGTAGCGGTCCACCACCTCGTGGGCAGTGCCGGCGTAGGTGAGCATGCCGTTCTCCAGCAGGATGGCAGAGTCGCAGAGGTTCTGCAGGGAGCCCATGTTGTGGCTGACGAACAGAATGGTGCGGCCCGACTTGCTGGCCTCCCCCATTTTCCCGATGCACTTCTTTTGAAAATCCGCGTCCCCCACCGCCAGCACCTCATCCACGATGAGGATTTCAGGCTCCAGGTGGGCGGCGATGGAAAATCCCAGGCGCACCATCATGCCGGAGGAATAGCGCTTGGTGGGTGTTTCCAGGTAGCGGACGATGCCGGCGAACTCGGCTATTTCATCGAGCTTTTGCTTGACTTCCCGCTTTGTCATCCCCAGGATCGTCCCGTTGAGGTATATGTTTTCCCGGCCGGTGAGTTCGGGGTGGAAACCCGTCCCCACTTCCAGCAGCGAGGCAATCCTACCCCTGGTCCTTATTTGTCCTGTGGTGGGAGAGGTGACCTTGGAAAGCAACTTGAGCAGGGTGGACTTGCCGGCTCCGTTTTTGCCGACAACCCCCAGGACCTGTCCGTGCTTCACCTCGAAATTGATGTCACGCAGGGCCCAGACGTAGTTGGAGTTGCCCCGCTGGGTGCGGTCGTTGATGTCCCCGATGGTGGCATAGGGGTCTTTCTTGCCCCGCAGGCGATACCACAGGCGGTTGATGTCCTCGTACAAGGTGCCCGTGCCGACTTCTCCCAGCCGGTACTGCTTCGACAAGTCCTCCACTTTTATGACGACATTGCTCATTTAAATCAGTTTGTAAGGTTTAAAAACAAGCGGCAGGTCACACCGTGTCCATGAAGGTCCGCTCGGTGCGGTTGAACACGACGATGCCGACGAGCAGCAGGATGAGGGTGAAACCGGCGCTGTACGCCAGATAGCTCCACTCGAAAGTGCCGGTTCCGATAAACCCGAATTTGAAGGTTTCGATGATCGAGGTCAGCGGGTTCAAAATGCAGAGCAGCTGGTATTGCTCAGGCACCTCGGAGAGCGGATAGATCACCGGGGTGGCATACATGAACAGCTGGACCCCAAACTGCACCAGAAACATCATGTCCCGGTACTTGGTCGTCATGGATGTGACGATGAGACCGAAGCCGAGGCTGAGCCCGGCCAGCAGGAGAATCAGCACCGGAAACAGCAGCGCATAGCCGTTGGGGCTGATGGGTGCCCCCTTGAAGTAGAAATAAAGGTAAACAGCCAGGAAAAGGATCAGCTGTATTCCGTATTTGATCAGGTTGAAAATCACCGTGGACATCGGCATGACCAGCCTGGAAAAATAGACCTTCCCGAAGATGTGCTGGTTATCGCGGAAGGTGGTCGAGGTCTTGTTCAGCGAGTCTGCGAAGTAGTTCCAGTTGGTGATGCCGGCGAGGTAGAACAGCATCGGCGGGATGTTGTCCGTTGGGATGCCGGCCATGTTGCCGAAAACCAGGGTAAAAATGAGCGTCGTGAGCAGCGGTTGCAGGAAAAACCAGATGGGCCCCAGCACCGTCTGCTTGTAAAAATGGGCATAGTCGCGGCGCACGAACAAGGCGAGCAGGTCGCGGTATTGCCACACTTCTTTCAGATTGAGGTCAAAAACCCTGGCCTGAGGGCTAATGACGGAATCCCAGTGTTCTTCTTTCAAGGGTGTATTTTTTTTGTAACTGTTCAGCCACCCTTCCAGATGCCGCTGACCTCCCGGAAAGGGCGCGGGGATGGGGTTTTTAGGGCGGTA
>JBEAYO010000274.1:0-5342 GCA_041159285.1 Bacteroidota bacterium
GCTGGAGGTCATCATGGTGGGTTGTACGCCGTGAGGGGAGGGGCAGGATTACGAGGATTGGGATGTGTCAATCCGCACAATCCTGTAAACAAGACTGTCAGGAAATTATCGAATAACCCAATCCAGTTGATGATATTTACAGCAATGCAGATCGGTTAGTTGAAACAGTGTCAGAATACGAGAGTAAGCCAAATTAATTGCACATTTCAATTTCTGTTGTTACAAACCAGCTCTGTAGCTCCAAAGTTGCTCCTGCCGAGTTTACAACCTAATCCTGTCCCATCATTTTGATTCGGGAAGAACAGGCAGGCTAGCCACTTTGGTGGCCTTAAAGGCGAGCCCCATGCCGGAGGCCCTCAGAGGCCTGAAGGGCCGGCATACGTCAGCGAGGGGTGCAGCCCCTCGGAAACGACCCCACACCCCTCCCTCCTCAGAGGCCTGAAGGGCCGGCATACATCAGCGAGGGGTGCAGCCCCTCGGTATCACCCCCTACCGCCAAGATTATAGTCCCTAAATACTACTACCCATCCTTCTAATCTTATTAATCCTGTAATCCTGTTTGAAATACGGTGAGGCCTAAAGCGCTGCACCCCTCGCTGATGTATGTCGCCCTTTCAGGGCTTTGAGGGGTGCGGCACGTTCCGAGGGGCTGCACCCCTCGCTGACGTATGCCGGCCCTTCAGGCCTCTGAGGGCTCCCGGCATGGGACACGCATTTACGACCGCCAAAGTGGCTAGCCTGCCGGCTCTTTCCAAACAAAAAAATATGGGACAGGATAAGGTTTACAACCGGCAGGAGTTAGTTTTATTTTGAGTCGGAACAGGTCAGTGAGGCAAACAGGGTGTTTAAAAGGGAATGTTTCCTTTTGACCCAAATGCCCTGTCCCAAATATTTCAGTTTGCTGCAGAATGAGATTCTGCACACATCAATCAAATAATGTAACTCTATTCAATCCAGCAATATACATTGCACCTTACCCCGTCTCCGCCATCCTGCCAATCCTTTCATCCGTGTAATCCTTTTCAACAAGGAGCCCTAATTGCCCTCCAAAAAAAAAACTGCTTATACCGTCGAGAAATTCATTATGTGATTACTTTGTTTTAACCAGTATTCCCTACCTTGTCAGCGCAATCACATCTTGCGATTTCTAAACGTTGTTCACTGTTCCATTTTTTTACTTGAAGCCAACATCAACGGGCTATGATGCACGCTGCCCGGGGATTAAAAAAAAGCCAGGAGTATTCGTATTTTATTCATTGACTGGCTATTAAAGGCCGCCTTTTCCTTCCTACGCTTCCAGTCAGAAACCAGAACCACCAGCAGCAGATAGACTCCAGCCAGAAAGCTGATAGCATGCGCTTTCCTCAAGTACAAGGAAGCATTTAAAAAGTAAAACCTATAATTATTAAATCATGCTAAAAAATTGCCTCCCATGGCACGCAGCAAATCGCGCCACCCTGCAGCCTGCCCGGCTGCAAATCCTGCCCCTTGTCTTATTGCTCACCACCTTCCTCTTGCCTGCCCAGCTGCTGAGCCAGACGGAGCCCTCGGCGCTGCTGGAGGTGCAGAGCACAGACAAAGGCTTCCTGCTGCCGCGCATGACCCAGGCCCAGCGCGACGCCATCCAAAGTCCGGCCACGGGGCTGATGATATTCAACACCACTTCTGTTTGCCTCGAGACCAACTTTGGCAGCCCGGCAACCCCGTTCTGGCGACCGATGGATTGCCTCGGCACCATCAGCTCCCTCAATTGTGCAGGGTCGACCGTTACCGGTGGCCTGATACCCGGACAGACGGCCACAGGGGTATTTGCCAATGTTCCCTACGGCGGCGGCAATGGCGGTGGCCACAACGGTCAGACGGTGACCTCCACTGGCATCACGGGCCTGACGGCGACCCTCGTCGCTGGCAGCTTCGCCTATGGCAACGGCATCCTGAGCTATGAAATCAGCGGCACCCCATCTGCTCTTGGCACGGCGAACTTTGCGCTGAACATCGGCGGGCAGACCTGCATTATGAGCATTAACATTAGCTGTGGCGCCTATGTGGGCTCTGGCGATTGGAAACCCTTCCTGTGTCATAACCTGGCAGCAGCCAATACCGCTGCTGATCCCTTCACGCCAAGCTGGGAGATTGCCGGCGGTTACTGGCAGTGGGGCCGTAAGGGGCCGGCTTCCTCCGCATGGCTGAACATGAACACGGAAAACTTCGCCCATGGGCCAACAGGCCCCGATGCTGCAGAGGCCAACGAAGCTGCTGTGACTGACTGGAGTCAGACCGGCGCGCCCAACGGGGCCTGGTCAAATGCAGGAAAAACCGCCAACGACCCCTGTCCGGCGGGCTACCGGGTGCCGACCAAGGAACAGTGGGCCGGCGTGCTCGCCAACAACACCCAAAGTTCGGTGGGCACCTGGAGCAGCAGTCCCGTGAACTACAGCAGCGCCAGCTCTTTCGGACCCTTGTTGCTGTTGCCGGCTTCCGGTAACAGGAGCGAAATGAATGGGGACTTGGTAGACCGAGGCTTCTATGGCGCCTACTGGAGCAGCACTGAGGACGTTGCGGATAACGCCTGGATTACTCTCCTTCCAGAAATCAACAGTAGTTATCCAGCCGGTTCCTTCAGTCTCAGCCGGAAGTTAGGACTACCTGTGCGTTGTGTTGCAGACGGAAATGCTTCCGCCGCCAGCCTGATTGGCGCTCTCGACTGTGCTGGTTCTACGGTCATGGGTGAGTTCATACTCAACCAGGCAGCCACAGGCGTGAGTGCCACTGTGCCCTACACCGGGGGCAATGGCGGGGCGCATCTCGGTCAGATTGCTTACTCGACTGGCCTCACCGGCCTCACGGCCACACTCGCTCCGGGCAATTTCACCAATGGCAACGGAACGCTCACCTATGCTATCACTGGCACGGTGACCACGTCAGGCATTGCCCAATTTGCCCTCAGTATCGGTGGAAAGAGTTGCACCCTGCAAATTCCGGCGGGTTGTGGGGCTTATGTTGCTCAGGGACAATGGAAAGCTTTCATGTGCCACAACCTGGCGGCTGCTAACACCGCTGCTGATCCTTCCACGCCGAGCTGGGAAATTATTGGCGGCTACTGGCAATGGGGCCTCAAGGGCCCGGCTCCCTCTGTTTGGCTGAATACGAATACGGAGAACTTTGCACACGGGCCCACTGACCCCGGTGCTGGTGAGACCAATGAGGCCCCCGTCAGCGGTTGGAGTTCTACAAATGCATCCAACGGAGCCTGGGCAGACGCATCAAAAACTGCCAATGACCCTTGTCCAGCAGGATTCAGGGTTCCAACCATTGGGCAATTGAGCGGAGTCCTGCTTAATAACCCCATGAGTATTATCGGCGTCTGGACTAATAGTTCTACCAATTATAGCAGCGGGCGCTTTTTTGGGCCTAATTTGATGCTCCCGGCAGCAGGGTACCGCAGCAGCAACGACGGTCAGCTGCTCTTCCGCGGCAGCAACGGCGCCTATTGGAGCAGTACGGAGGACGACTCGCCGGGCTTAGCCTGGAACCTGGGCTTCTACAGCGGCGGTGCCAACACGGACGACAACTCCCGTCGGCAAGGTCGATCCCTCAGGTGTGTCGCAGAATAATCCGGTTCTTTTACTATTTTAATCACGATACTAAGGGCTGGAAGAGCGGTCTTGCTGCAAGGTGGCTTGAAGAGGACCGCGAAGCGGTTAAAAAAACATCAGGGTACCCGGTCGGCGACATTTGCTTTCCCGAAAGGGCGGTTGGCGGCGCGCCTAAGCGCAGCCGACCACCCTTTTCTGGAGGGCAGTGGCATCTGCAAGAGGTGCTAAACAGTTACAAATACCCCCACTCGTCCTCCAAAAAAACTTGCCTGTATCGTCGACAAATTCATCATGTGATTGCTTTGTTTTCACCAGCATTTCCTACCTTGTGAGCGCAATCACATCTTGCGATTTCTAAACGTTGTTCACTGTTCAATTTTTTTACTTGAAGCCAATATCAACGGGCCGTGATGCACGCTGCCCGGGGATGAAAAAAAAGCCAGGAGTATTCGTATTTTATTCATTGACAGGCTATTAAAGGCCGCCTTTTCCTTCCTACGCTTCCAGTCAGAAACCAGAACCACCAGCAGCAGATAGACTCCAGCCGGAAAGCTGATAGTATGCGCTTTCCTCATGTACAAGGAAACATTTAAAAAGTAAAACCTTTAATTATTTAAATCATGCTAAGAAATTGCCTCTCATGGCACGCAGCAAATCGCGCCACCCTGCAGCCTGCCCGGCTGCAAACCCTGTCCCTTGCCTTATTGCTTACCACCTTCCTCTTGCCTGCCCAGCTGCTGAGCCAGACGGAGCCCTCGGCGATACTGGAGGTACAGAGCACAGACAAGGGCTTCCTGTTGCCCCGCATGACCCAGGCCCAGCGCGACGCCATCCAAAGCCCGGCCACGGGGCTTTGGATATTTAACACCACTTCCGTCTGCCTGGAGATCAACTTTGGCAGCCCGGCTACCCCGTTCTGGCGACCGATGGATTGCCTCGGCACCATTAGCTCCCTCAACTGTGCAGGGGTGACCGTCACCGGTGGCCTGATACCCGGCCAGCCGGCCACAGGGGTGTTTGCCAACGTTCCCTACGGCGGCGGCAATGGCGGCGGCCACAACGGCCAGACGGTGACCTCCACTGGAATCACGGGCCTGACGGCGACCCTACCCGCTGGCAGTTTCGCCTATGGCAACGGCGTCCTGAGCTATGAAATCAGCGGCACCCCGTCTGCTCTTGGCACGGCGAACTTTGCGCTGAACATCGGCGGGCAGACCTGCACTATGAGCATTGATATTAGCTGTGGCGCCTATGTGGGCCCGGGCGACTGGAAGCCCTTCCTGTGTCACAATCTGGCGGCTGCAAATACCGCTGCCAATCCCTTCACGCCAAGCTGGGAGATTGCCGGTGGTTACTGGCAGTGGGGCCGCAAGGGGCCGGCTTCCTCCGCATGGCTGAACACGAACACGGAAAACTTCGCCCATGGGCCAACAGGCTCCGATGCTGCAGAGGCCAATGAAGTTGCCATCACCGACTGGAGTCAGACCAGCGCATCCAACGGGGCCTGGTCAAACACAGCAAAAACCGCCAACGACCCCTGTCCGGCGGGCTACCGGGTGCCGACCAGGGAACAGTGGGCCGGCGTGCTCGCCAACAACACCCAAAGTTCGGTGGGAACCTGGAACAGCAGCCCCGTGAACTACAGCAGCGCCAACTCTTTCGGGCCCTTGTTGTTGCTGCCTGCTTCCGGGGGCAGGAATGAGTCCGATGGCACCTTGAACGACCGCGGCTTTGTCGGCACCTATT
>JBEAYO010000275.1:0-5331 GCA_041159285.1 Bacteroidota bacterium
GCTTTGCCCCGCGCGCCTTTTGCGGAAAGGTGCCTCACCAAGGGGTCTTTTGCGACAGCCTATTCCTTTGCCACCGGAATTTCTATTCTGAAAACAGTGCCGCGGGGCTGGTTGTTCAAAACCTGGATATTGCCGCCATGCGCCTTCACGATTTGATTCACGATGAACAAGCCCAGGCCGGTACCCTTTGCCCGGCGCGTCTCCTCGCTGCCGATGCGGTAAAACTTTTCAAAAATCCGCTTCTTCTCGGCATCCGGGATGCCAGGCCCCTGATCTGCCACGCTCAGGATGGCCCCGTTTGCGGTCCCTTCGAGGCTGACTGTGATGGAGGGCTTGCCATCAGCGTATTTGATGGCGTTTTCCAATAGATTCGTCACCACGGAGGTCCATCCAGATTGATCTCCCATCAGCAGGGGGGCGGGGGATATTTGATGAAAGGACATGCTCGCCTCCGGGTGGCGGTCTGCTGACTTTGACAGCAACTCCGACACGAGGGAAGCCAGGTCCACCTCCTCCATCAGGGGTTGATAGGCGGTTTCCAGCTTGGCGGAGAGCAGCAGGTTTTCCACCAGTTCGTAGAGCCGCTCGTTTTCCTTCAGGGCGCTTTTTAAAAAATGATCTGCCTTTTCCTTGGGCAGGGAACGCTTGAGCAGGGTTTCAAGCACCAGGCGGATGGCGGAGATGGGAGATTTCAGCTCGTGCGTGATGGACAGCAGGAAATTCCTGCGCTGTTGGTTGGCACTCGCCTCGCGGGAGTAGCTTTGGTGGATGAACCAGAGTCCGGCGAAAAGGGTCGCCACGAACACCAGGGCTTCACCAAAGATCATGTACTCCTGGCGGCGGTATTTTTTTTCCAGCTCCTGATAGGCGGAGCTGTGTTCGAGGGCCGTCCCCGGGGAGCCCCCTCCCGGCATCCGGTAGTTGTTGATCATCAACTCCTGTCTGGCCTGAAAGGCATCCTTGTTTTTAGTGAGCAGCAGCAAGGTCCACCAGCTGAAGGCGAGAATCATGTAGACCATGACACTGTAGGAGATAAGGCGAATGCGGTTGTTGGCCATGGGAGGAGTGCTTTGGAATGTCTTTGGCAAGTGCAGTCCCGGGTGACTGAGGGCCTGACTGAAAAGGAAGTGGAGGGGAAGGTTATCAAAAGCCCCGGCGTGCTTTTGAAGATTCTCTTGCCGTGGTGCATTGCCCCTTTTTGCAAAGAGGAGCAATGCACCACGGCAGAACAGCCTGCATGGACTTTTCACACAACCCCAGTATCTTGAGACAGCATCGTGGGCGGAGCGAAGCCCTGCTCATCTTTTATACAGGGAAAACCCTGCCGGCAAGGTTTTGCTAAGGGCCTCAGGCCATTTCGCCATTGCCTGAAGCGACAACGGCTTCCTCCAGGATGTTCTGGTCAACGAGGATGCGGCCGCAGTGTTCGCAGGCAATGATTTTCTTGCGCATGCCAATTTCGAGTTGCAGCTGGGGAGGCACCTGGTTGAAGCAACCACCGCAGGAGTCCCTGGCTACGGTAACCACCGCCAGGCCGTTGCGATACGACCCCCTGATTTTATTGTAGGCCTTCAGCAGGCGTTCTTCAATCTTCTTGCGGGCCTTTTCGCTTTTCTTGCGCAGTTTCTCCTCCTCCTTTTCAGTTTTTTCCTGAATGTTCTGCAGTTCCACCCGCTTGCGCTCCAGATCGGCCTTTTTAGCGTCGAGCCTTTCGCGCGTGGCTTCCAGCGTTGCCTGCTTGGCCTCCAAATTGACCTTCGCCTCGCGAATCTTCTTCTCCGAGAGCTGAATGTCCAGCCGCTGCATTTCCAACTCCTTGGTCAGCGCTTCGTATTCCCGGTTGTTTTTTACATTCTCCGTCTGCTTTTCGTAGCGGGCGATCAGCGCCCTGGATTCGGCGATGTTGGACTCGTAGCGGCTCATTTCGCCCTCCAGGTCTTCCACGTTTTCCTCCAGCCTGCGAAAGCGCGTTTCCAGGCCTGCAATCTCGTCTTCGAGGTCGCGGACTTCCATGGGGAGTTCACCCTTGAGTACTTCGAGTTCGTCTATCTGGGAGTCAATCTGTTGTAGTTCGTACAGACTTCTGAGTTTTTCTTCTATGGTCAATTCTGCCATTGTTGATGAAGATTAGGAGCCGCCTGTTTTTGAGCATGCCGGCGATCTGGGGAGAAGTGGCCGGCATGCGGTCGTGGCATGCGGTTATAGATAAAGAACAGGGTTGGTGTCAATATTGGTTTTCAGGGCTGCAAAAGTAGGAAATTTTTCACAGATAATTTCATGCAATAATTCGATGGTAAACTGTTCACTTTCATAGTGCCCGATATCGGTTATCACTATGCTGCCGTTGGCATCGAAGAACTCGTGGTATTTAAAGTCCGCAGACACATATACATCTGCGCCCTGTGCAATGGCCTGGGGCAGCAGGAAGCTCCCGGCGCCGCCGCAGACGGCGATTTTGCGGACTTTTTTATTTCGCAGCGGCGTGTGGCGGATGGTCCCTGTTTGCATGCTGGCCTTTAAGAAATGGAGGAAATCCAGCTCGGGCATTTCCCCGGGCAATTCGCCGATCATACCTGCCCCGATGCGGGGGCTGGGGCTGTCAAGCGAATGGATGCCAATGCTTTCCGAAAGTGCGAAAGGCGACACGGCCCCCAGTATTTCCCTTTGCCAGGCTGAATCGAAGGCGATGCTGGCCAGCACCTGGGCCTCGGTTTCTGCAGCCTCCAGGAAATGGGCAGTCAATGAGGGGTGTATGTCTGCCAGCGCAGCCTGCAGGAGTCCTGTTGCATTAGCGGGCAGCCAGGCGGTCAATTTTCTGAGTTCTTTCTTAGGGGCCAGGATGCGCAGCTGCTGAAGGCCGAGTTTTTCAGCGATCCTCGTGTTGACTCCCCTGGCGTGCATGTTGTCCAGGTTGGTGTGGATGGCGTAAATGGCGATGTCGTTCCTGATGGCTTTGATGATGGTTTTTTCGACGTAGTTTTTTCCGTTTATCTTCTTGAGTCCGGAGAAAACGATGGGGTGGTGGGCGACCACGAGGTTGCAGCCTTTTTGGATGGCCTCGTCTATGACTGCTTCTGTGGCGTCGAGCGAGACTATAGCCCCGGTGGCTTCAGTGGCGGCATCGCCGGTGATGAGGCCCGCGTTGTCATAGCTTTCCTGGTAGGAGGGTGGGGCTATGCGCTCCAGGTGTGCGATGATGTCCTTGATCAGGGGCATGCTGTGTTTGAATTTTTTATCGTGAATGTGCGCTTAGCGCACCACGCTGATCGTCATGTTCTGGTCATACTGACCCTTGATCAGGGGAGACTGCCGGTTTTGGGTGTAAGCCCGCACATTCTCGTCCACGAAGTTGAAGAGTTCCTGCACGGTGACGATCTTATTGGCGTCTTTGTCGGCCTCTCCTTTCATTCCGCGGATCAGGAAATGCGTGAATACACCCTGGCGCAGGCCGCTGCTTTCCAGCGAAGTCTCTTCCGATTTGGACGACATGATGAGTGCCGAGCCGCCCTCAGATTCTGCCAGGGATTTGTAATAATCCTCGAGGACGTTCCTAACGGTTCCTGTTTTCTCCGCCATTGTGAGCAGGCTGCCGGAGTGGCAGGCATCGGCGATGCAAAGCTTGTACTTCGCGGGGCTGCTGTCGAGGATTTGTTTGAGTTCCTCGTGTTCCAGCTTGTTGTTGTAGCCGTTGTAGTCAATGGGCAGGAAGGAGCCGCGCAGTCCGTGGCCAGAGAAATAAAGCATGACGAGGTCGTTCTTGCCGGCCTTGCTGAAGATTTCCCGCATGGCGGATCTGATTTTATCAGCCGTGGCGTCTTCGTCAATGAGGATTCTTATCTGTTCGTCGGCCAGGGCGCCTCCTTCCGGGCTCTTCAGGAAGGCGTAGATGCGGTAGGCATCGTCGTCGGTGTAGCGGAGGGCCGGCATGTGGTTGTAGGAAGAGATGCCGATGACCACGGCCCAGACCTTCATGGTGCTGGCTTTCCGGATGGCAATCAAATCATCCGGTGAGAGGGTGGCGGGGGCGGGAGTTTCCACGGACGCAGGCTTTTCGGGTCCCATGAAGGCGCCGTCCTTCCAGATGCCGGCGACTTCGCTGCTGTCGGGCAGGTAGAGCGTCCCGCGGCCGTTGAAGCTGCCGAGGGACCACTGTCCGCGGTAGCACTCGCCGTTGGCATAGAAGATGACCCCCTCGCCGTCCGGCTGTCCGTTGGCAAAGGTGCCGTTGTATTTGGCAACGGCGTCTTTGAACACATAGGTTCCACGGCCGTTCTGGCAGTCACCTTCGATGCAGCCGGTGCGTTCCTTGTTGATGCCGGAAGAGCCGACATACTCGCCGTCCAGCCATTCGCCCGAGGTGCGGGTGCTGTCGGCATATAGCATAGTGCCTTCTCCGTGAGACAGGCCATTTCTGAAACTGCCGGTGTAGCGGTTTCCATTGATGTAGGAATAGGTGCCCTGTCCCTCCGGCTTGCCGTTGGTGAAATTGCCCTCGTATTTGCTGCCGTCGGGGTAGGCGAAAGTCCCCACTCCGTTGTCACAATTGCCGCTGATGCAGCCCGAGAGCACTTCTTCCACGGCGGGTTGATCCGGGAAGAGGTTTTCGATGGGGATGTTGTTGGAGTCGATGGGGATGCCCATTTTCCAGATGCCTTCCCATTTTCTGCCGTCTGCCAGGGTTTTGATGCCGCGGCCATCGGGATAGCGATTGGCCCAGTTTCCGCGGTAGCTGCTGCCGTCGGTGTAGTAGCACGCGCCGATGCCGTGGATTTCCCCGTCTTTGAATTGGCCGACGTATCGGGCGCCGCTCTTGTACAGGAAGATGCCGGTACCGTTAATGCAGTCTCCGGAGATGCACTGTGCGGACAGGCTGCCGGCGGAGAGCAGCAGGAGGCAGGGGATGAGCAGAGATTTCAGATGGACAGTGATCGGGTGTTGCATAAAGCTGGTAATTTAAAGCTGGATTTTGCAAGTGTAGTTGACTAGTGAGGCATTGAGTTGGGCCCTATCTCTAATAACGCATGAAAATGTAATAAGTATATATGAAGTCAAAAAAAATTGTTTTGCCAGGCAGGCTGATTAGTTGCTGATGGGCATTTTGCCAGGTGGCAGCAGTCTTAAAGTAGGGTAGGAGGTAGCTAAGTCAGAGGTTTCAGCAGGTGTTGCCGGGCACTGAAAGGGCGCGGGGCGCAGCAACTGAGCCTGAAAAACGACTGTCTCGAAAGGCGTGCTTGCGAGGCTTCTTCTTGTAAAAGGCGCGCGTGGCTTCGCCCCGCGCGCTTAAAACTCCCCTTCCTCCGCGGCTTGGCTCGCCAAGCCGCGGAGGAAGGG
>JBEAYO010000276.1:0-5323 GCA_041159285.1 Bacteroidota bacterium
CATTTTTTAAATAAAAGTTAAACTCCACTATAAAAAACATTAAAATCAGATTCAAATTCGTTTTATTTGTTTTAAAATTCGGATTGAATCAAATTATCCTTTCACATGAATATTCGCGTTTCATTTTTACTGATACTATTCTCGCTGAGCGCATTGACCAGCCTGTCCGCCCAGTCTGCCCTGAAAAGAGCCAATAAGAATTACGAACTGCAGGCCTTTGCCAAGGCCATCGAAGACTACAAGGAGGTCCTTTCAAAAGATCCGGAACAGCTGGAGGCAAACTGCAAAATAGCAGACTGCTACCGCCATCTGAACCAACAGGACAAAGCCCTCCCCTACTACCAGGTTGCAGCCATCCGCCAGGAGACTGACAAGAAATACATCTTCCAGTACGGGCAGACCCTCATGGAACTTGGAAACTACGAGCTGGCAGCCGGCGTCTTCTCAAAGCTCGGCAAGGACGCCCCCGACTGGAAAGCAAAGGCCGAGCAATACGAGGCATCCTGCCGCTTCGCCCTCGCAGACCAAAGCACACCCGCTTTTGTCGTCAAAAACGAACCCCTCAATACGGCAGGCGCCGACTTTGGCCCCGCCTTCCTGCGCAAGCAACTCGTCTATGCCTCCTCACGCACTGACATCAAAAGCAAAAACAGCAGGAATGCCCCGGACAAGGCCGCTACCGGAAGCCGGCTGTTCATCACCAGGGCAGATGACAACGGCTGGCTGCAAACCCCCTCAACCCTGCAGAGAGGACTGCAAGCCGAGTCGAATGTCGGCCCTGTCTCCTATTCCGCCGATGGAAAACTGGCCGCCATCACCTACAACAATTTCAAGGAAGGAACCCGCATGATTCCCTCCTCCGGCCTTGCTCTCTCGCTTTTCATCGCTGAAACCAGCGAGGACGGGAGCTGGGCCAACACAGTCGCCTTCCCCCACAACATGGCTGAGTATTCCAGTGGCTTCCCCTGCCTCTCCGGCGACGGAAAAGCCTTGTTTTTCGCCAGCAACAGGCCCGGGGGATTCGGTGGCTATGATCTCTACGTCTCTTATCGCAACGGTAAGAACTGGTCCAGCCCTGAAAACCTGGGCGAAGCCGTGAACTCGCCCGGCAACGAAATCACACCCTATTTCGACGGCAATTCCCTTTACTTCGCCTCTGACTACCACATAGGCTTTGGCGGCTTCGACATCTTCCGCGCCGAAGAAAAAAACGGCTCCTGGACCAATGTGACTCACGGTGGCAGCGGGCTGAACTCCTCGGTGGACGACTTCGGATTCATCTTTGATGCTTCCAGAAACACCGGCTACCTGGTCTCCAACCGGGCTGGTGGCAAAGGAGGCGAGGATATCTACAAAGTCCAAAAACAAACCAAAAGCGCAAGGATCGCAGTGTCCGATGCCCTCAGCAAACAGGGCCTGGCAAATGCCGCGGTGGATTTTTCTGATTGCGGCGACAAGGCCTATGCCACCGATGCCGACGGTCAGTTCAGCTTCCAGCTCACCTCCGTCATGGATTGCCAGGTGGTCGTCACTAAAGAGGGTTACCTTGAAAAGCGATTCCGCTTGGCAGCTATGGCCGCCGGCGGGGAAACCGCCTTTGAAATCCAGCTGAACAAGATCGCCGACACTTATTCGGGCAAGGTGGTGGACGGCAGCAACGGCTATGTGCTGGAAGGCGTGCAGGTGACCGCCAGCGACAAAAACTCAGGCGCATCCAGCACCACCATGTCTGATGAACTCGGCAACTACCAGCTGCCGCTCCGCAGCGGCACCGCTTATCTCATCCGCTACTCCAAGGCCGGCTTTCGCGACCTGAGCCTCAACTTCGCCACCGGCAAGGGCGACATCCGGTCGATTCCCAACGCGGAAATCCTGCCGGTCGGAACTACTGCCGCCGGCAAGAAAACCAAGAACGACGAAACACCTGCCCCGCTGGCACCCAAATCCTACGAGGCAGCAAGCCCAGTCTTGAAGCCGCAGTTTGCCATCCAGCTGGCTTCCATGAAGACCAAGCCGGAACTGCAGTCATTTGAAAAAAAGATTGGAGATGCCGGCGCGGTTTATGCCGCTGAGGAACAGGGCGTTTCCAAGGTCAGGGTCGGCACTTACCAAAGCAGGGAGGAGGCGGAGAAGGCGCTGAAGGCAGTGAAGTCCAAGGGATACAAAGACGCCTTCATCGTGGAAGAAAAGTCGGGCGCCGCAAAATCACCCGCCACAGGTGGAACTACTGCCGGGACAACCAACGCCAGCAAGCGTGAAGACGCCCCGAAGCTCTCCGACGGCTTCATGATTCGCCTGGGCGCCTTCCGGAACACGGATAACTTTAAAAAAGATAGCCTCTCGGACATAGGCGAGATTGCCTTCCACCGGCAGGGCGAATTCACCATCGTCCTGCTCAAAGGCTACGGCAGCCGCTCCGCTGCTGAATCAGGCCTGGAGAAAGTAAGGAAAAAGGGTTTCAAGGATGCCTACCTGGTGGAGGCCCTGAACGGGGAATTTAAAAAGACGAAGTAGTGGACGCTGACAACAGCGCTTTTGCGAGTCTTTCGGCCTGAGACCTCAACTCGTTCACTGCCGTGCTCTCCCAGAGTTCACCCTTGAGGTTGGAGCCCAGGGTGTGGAGCCTGGCATGTGCCTGCCCAGCGGCGTCGATCACCCTGAAAGTATCAGTTTCGGCGCGGATGCCGAGCTTCAGTTTGTCCTGGACAAGGACTCCCTTTGACAGGCAATTCTTCATCAACAAGCTGGAGGACTGCGTGATGTCTGTTTCAGGCCCCGTGCAATTTATTACCCTGGAGACGCGGATCTGCTCCTCGCGGTTTGTTTTTTTATCCCGGTAAGTCACGGCCACAGCCCCGTCCGACTCCCTCAGATCCATGATTTTTCCGGATTTGATCTCAAGTGTCCCGTTGATTCGCTGTTGCTGGATTTTGTCGTGGACGTGGGTGGGCAATCGGTGGCGTGCCACACCCCACAAATGCCGGAGCCGAGACATGAACATTTCGCGCTCCCGGTCGGTAAGCCTTTTCCAGATTTGCTGGGTATGAGGACGCAAAGAGTCAATCACCGGTTCTGCAGAAACGCCGAATTCCCGGACGGCCTTGACGTGCTTGTTGACAAGGCGCACCAGCTCCGCAAGGCTGGTCTGTTCCGAGAGCTCCTCGACCAGGCCGGTGTATTTCATTCCATTGTGGCGATGAGGCAGGATGTTGAATCCATTGGGTGAGATTGAAATAACGAGGCCTCCAAAGCCTTCTTCCCGCAAGCTCAGCACTGTATCCACCATGGTCAGGCCATTGCCGATGATGAGAACGGGCAGATTGCCTGGAGTTCCCTTGACGGCTGCCGGCTGCCAGGGATTCTGGAAATACAGGTTGCACTTGAAAAAATCAGTATTGTCTATGGAAGGATTGCGCGGCAGCTCGTTGCCCCTGGCAATTACCACTTGGGAAAAAGTCAGCTGCTCCCCTGTGTCGGGTTTCAGAAGAATTTCCTCCTCTGAAAGGTCGAGGTCAGTCACCCGGTTTTCCATGACACGGACCGACACATTTTTTTCTCTGGCCTTTGCCAGGGCTTCTTGCCAGGCAACCTCCAGGTAGTCGCCGTAAAGGCGTCTGGGCAGAAAGGAATTTGCCACCAGGGACTTATCCTTGCCGGCAAAACCCTTTCTTTCCATGACCCAGTCCAGGAAGTGATCCGGCTTGTCCGGAAAGGCACTCATCTTGGAGGCGATGACGTTGAGCAGCAATTTATCGGAACCTGGGTTGTAAGCAATACCCCTGTTCAGGGTATCCCTGGCTTCGAAGACAGTAATGCTGAGTGGATTTGTTGACTGTTGAATCAGCTGCACCGCCGTCATCGTGCCACTGAAACCACCTCCGATGATTCCGATATTTTTCATCTTAAACATGCTTACAATCAAAGGTGAATCACCTCCCCATAGGCAGCTGCGGCAGCCTCCATGATGGCTTCGCTCATGGTGGGGTGCGGGTGAACCGTCTTGACGATCTCCATGCCGGTGGTCTCCAGCTTCCTGGCAGCGACTACCTCGGCAATCATCTCCGTCACATTGGCGCCGATGAGGTGGGCGCCGAGGAATTCGCCGTATTTGGCATCGAAAATCACCTTGACAAATCCCGCGGCAGCACCGGAAGCCTTTGCCTTGCCGGAAGCAGTGAAGGGGAACTTGCCCACTTTGATCTCGTAGCCTGCCTCTTTGGCCGCCTGTTCCGTGTAGCCCACAGAGGCAACCTCCGGCTGGCAGTAGGTGCAGGAGGGAATATTGTTGTAGTCCAGCGGTTGGGGATGGTGGCCGGCGATTTTTTCAACGCAGATGATGCCCTCGGCACTGGCCACATGCGCAAGCGCAGGCCCGGGCACCACGTCTCCGATGGCGTAGATGCCGGCGACATTGGTGCGGTAGAATTCATCCACCTTGATGAGGCCGCGGTCCGTTTGGATGCCGAGCGCCTCCAGCCCCAGGTTTTCCGTGTTGGGAGCGACGCCGGCGGCGGAGAGCACCAGGTCGCAGGCGATGATGTCCTCCTTGCCGGTTTTCCTGTCCTTGACCTTCACCTTGCAGCCCTCGCCGGAGGTATCCACTGACTCCACGGCGGTGTTGCCCAGGACGCGGATGCCGCTCTTGGAAAATATCTTGCCCAGTTCCTTGGAGATGTCTGCATCTTCCCTCGGCACCAGGCCCTGTTCCATGAATTCGACGATGGTGACCTCGGTGCCGATGGCATTGTAAAAATAGGCAAACTCCACGCCGATGGCGCCGGCACCGACCACGACCAGTTTCTTAGGTTGTTTCGGCTGGGTCATGGCCTTGCGGTATTCAATGACCTTGTCGTTGTCGATGGGCACGTTGGGCAATGCCTTTGCCCGGGCGCCTGTGGCGATGATGATATGCTCGGCCGAGTACTCCGTCTTTTTCCCTGCCGCGTCCGTCACTTCCACTTTCTTGCCGCGGAGCAGCTTGCCGCTTCCGTCAATCACCGTGATCTTGTTTTTCTTCATCAGGAACTGAACGCCCTTGCTCATGCCGTCGGCGACGTCGCGGCTGCGCTTGATGATACCGGAGAAGTCAGCCTTGGCGGCCTCCACCTGGATGCCATACTCCGAGGCGTGGTGGATATACTCGAATACCTGAGCGCTCTTGAGGAGGGCTTTTGTGGGGATGCAGCCCCAGTTAAGACAGATGCCACCCAGCGACTCGCGCTCTACGACTGCTACTTTCATGTTCAGTTGGGCTGCGCGAATGGCGGCGACGTAGCCGCCCGGGCCGCTTCCTATCACAATGAGATCGAAATTCATAATGATT
>JBEAYO010000277.1:0-5321 GCA_041159285.1 Bacteroidota bacterium
GGTCGCGGGAAAGGGGTTTTGGGGTTGTGTAAAAAGCCCTTGCGGCTGGTTCTGCCTGTGCCGTACACAGCTTCCGGAAAGGGCGTTCGACGGGCCTTAGGCCCGTGCCCTTTTCAAAGCGGGGCACAGCGCCCTGGGATTTTTTACACAACCCCGGAGAAGGAATTTTCAGGATGAGGGGCTCAGCGCTGCGCCCATTTCGGGAGGCCAGCGGTATCTGAAAGGGGGGCTAAGCAGTTGCCAGGATTCTCATCCTTTCCGGGAGGCAAACGGCACTGGCCGGGCGCCCTGAAGTTTTGAGGGGACTCAATTTTTTTAAAAAAACGGCATATCCACTTAAAACTTTTATTCTTGCACATTGTAAAATGAATGTAGCGTATAATCAACCAGGGGATTTCAACGTTCTTTGGATGATATTGGGCTGCCCGAGGCGATGGATGGCTGCGAGGTGCGATTTTTGCAGACCATCTTCCTGTTCCTTTCGCCTTTGGGGGAGTTTCTGAAAGAGCATCGGCACCAGCGAAAGAAACAGCTCATACCCAAACCTTTAAAAAGAAAATAAGAACAAAACTAATATGCTGAAAACTCCGGCAATTCGCGCTCAATCACAGGGAATAAAACTGTCAGCCATCGGGGCCTTGCTCGTCCTGTTGTTCCTGCTTCCCCAGCAAACCCTGGCCCTGGCCAATAAATTCAGGGTCATCTGGTACCAGGACCCGGCTTCCACGGCAGTCATAGCCTGGGATCAGGTTTCCGGAGAGGATCCGGTAGTCCACATCGACGTCAATGACTTTGGAGACGACATTGCCGAGTATGGGCTGAAAAAGCGGGCCGACATCGTCCGGCCGGCAAAGGGCATGAACAACTATTTTGTGCGCCTGAAGGGGCTGATCCCAAACATGACCTATTATTTCATTGTGAAAGACAGCGAAGGCCAAAGCCGGCGCCTGTTTTTCACAACAGCACCCTCCAACCCCGAGCAGCGCCTTTCCATCATTGCAGGTGGTGATTCCCGCAACCATCGCGAGGCGCGACGCGATGCCAACCTGCTGGTCGCCAAGCTGAAACCCCATTGCGTGATGTTCGGCGGCGACTTCACCGGCGGCGACACTGCCGAGGAGTGGCAGGAATGGTTTGAAGACTGGCAGGTGTCCATCGCCAAGGATGGCCGCGTTACCCCCATCATCGTCACGAGGGGCAATCACGAGAAAGACAACCAGACCCTTGTGGACCTGTTCGACCTCGACAATCCAGGGGCTTATTACGCATTCAGCATCGGCAGCAACCTGGCGAGGATTTACACGCTGAATACCCTCATCCCGGCTGGTGGCAGCCAAAAGGAATGGCTGGAGGGAGACCTGCGCAGCTATTCAGATGTGGCCTGGAAGCTCAGCCAGTACCATCACCCCATGCGACCCCACACGGAAAAAAAGGGGGAGCGCAATGACCTGGTCACTTACTGGGCCCCGCTCTTCGAAAAACACGGCATGAACCTGGCCGTGGAATGCGATGCCCACGTCGCCAAGAGCACCTACCCCATCCGTCCGGATAATGGTGCCGACAGCGACGAGGGTTTTGTCCGCGATGACCAGCGGGGCACGGTCTATGTGGGGGAAGGCTGCTGGGGGGCGCCGCTCCGGGAAAACAACGACGACAAGTCGTGGACGCGCGCCAGCGGAAGCTTCAACCATTTCAACTGGATATTCATTGACCAGTCTCGCATAGAGATCCGCGTCGTGAAGACAGACGGCGCCGAAATGGTCGCAGAGGTAAAGCCCTCCAATATCTTCATTCCTCCGGTGGGATTGTCCATTTGGAATCCTCCCACGGGAGATGTCATTGTCATAGAGCGCAAGGAAGGGCAAAATCCGTTCAGGAACGAAGAAATACTGGTGGCCAGGGGCAGCGCCTCTCAGGACATGCACTCGAAGCAGGGAATGGGTTCCGACAACCCGCTGCTGGAAAGCCGGGAGCTGGACAACTGGGAAGCCTGTCCGATGATTACAGCCAATGCGCAAAATGGGGAAATCACCCTCAAGTTCACCCTGGACGAGCGGAGCCCTGTTGTGGTGAGGCTCGTCAATAGTGACCTCAAGGAGGTTTTTCAAAAGGAGTTCGGCGAGCACGAACCAGGGGAGCACCTGAAGCGTTTTGGGTTAGGACTCTTGGCGCCGGGTCGTTATTTGGCCATTATAAAGGACGATCGAAAGATACTGCGGCGCTACCGGGTTATTAAAAACTGAGCAAAATACTATGGATATCACCTCTTCCCTTGGCATTCTGGCAGCTATTCTGACCACGAGTGCCTTTGTCCCGCAGGTAATAAAGACCTGGAAAACGCGCAGCACGGGAGACCTCTCGTTGTTTATGTTTTTGATGCTTTTTACAGGGACACTCTGTTGGCTGATTTATGGCTTGCTGCGCAAGGACCTGCCGATTATAGCAGCCAACGGGGTGACGCTGGGCCTGTCTTTTATCATTTTGTTTTTCAAGCTGAAAGAATCTCCTTCCGGGCAGGAAAAATGATGCCTTCAGCTCTGTTGGTTGCCCTGTCGCAAAACATACAGCCCATATAATGGATGTTTTATATAACTTTGCTATTCCAAAGTATTCCGGTGAATTGAATATCCCATTGATTATTAACAAAAAACAACAGGCGGGCTGACAATTGCTGCGCCCGCTCCAGTGAGCATGGCAGCTAAAAAAAGAACCAATCAACTTAGCTTCAACTTTAGCAAAGACGACAGAATCCCCAAGCTGATGGGAGTGATGCTGATGTTCCTGTCAGCATACCTGTTTATCGCGTTCTTCTCCTACCTTTTCACCTGGACTGACGACTATGACGACGTCAATTCCAAATCCCTTGGAGAACTGTTCAGCGACAGCTTCCACGCCTCTAACCTGTTGGGGCGGCTGGGTGCCATCATTTCCAACACCTTTTTCTGGTGGGGCTTCGGACTGCCATCCTTTGCATTGGTTTATCTCGCCGCCATTTACGGCTGGTCAATGGTGCGCCGCATCCCCTTGCGCGTCCACCGGAAAGTATTGCGGCAGACTCTCATCATCGTTCTATTTTCCTCCGTCTTCCTGGAATTTATTTTCGGGGCTGCCACCTTCCCCTGGGGAGGAGCCTTCGGCGAAGCCGTCAGCGCCTGGATGACCAGCTTCGTGGGAATACTCGGCATGATTGTCCTGTTCCTTTTCATATTCATTGGAATTATCGTCTGGTTTGTCAACCCCAATTTCAACGAGCTGACACCGCAAAGCGCCTGGTATGAAACCAAACTCTGGTTCAAGGACATTCTCAACCGGCGCTACGTGCCAGGACGCAGGTCCCAGTCTGCCCCGGGCGGATTGTCCTACTCCCAGCCCAAGCCCGGCCAAGGCGTTCAGCCCGCTGGGAAACAGGAGCACACGCCACTGGAAGAGGGTCCGGTCAATTTCAACCTTGGCGAAGAAGGAAAAACAGAGCGGCCGGACAGGCGTAGGTCGCTGCGGCCAGGGGATTCGGATTTTGAGATTGACATGTCAGAAACAGAGCCTGCTGCTGAGATGGAGGAAGTGGAAGATTCAGCGGAGAAACCGGCTCCCGCTGGCTCCCAGGGCAATCTCTTCCCCGAAATCGAAGCTACCCAGCCCAATCAGAACTTCAGCGAGCCGTATGATTCCACCCTGGAGCTTTCATCTTACGAGTACCCAGTGCTCCAGCTGCTGAAGGACTATGCGGAGCAGAAGGTGGAAATTGACCGGGCAGAGCTCGAAGCCAACAAAGACCAGATTGTCGAAACCCTGCTGAACTACAAGATTGAAATCGTCAAAATAAGGGCTACCATCGGCCCGACGGTCACCTTGTACGAGATTGTCCCGGCACCCGGGGTGCGCATCTCGCGCATCAAGAACCTGGAAGACGACATCGCGCTGAGCCTGTCGGCCCTGGGCATCCGCATCATAGCGCCCATTCCGGGCAGGGGTACCATTGGTATCGAAGTGCCCAACAAGAACAAGCAAATCGTGGCGCTGAAGGAACTGTTGATGCACGAGAAGTTCAAGCGCTCGAGGATGGACCTCCCCATTGCCCTGGGAAAGTCCATCGCCAATGAGGTTTTCGTCGTGGACCTGGCCAAAATGCCCCACCTGCTGATTGCCGGTGCCACCGGCCAGGGGAAATCGGTGGGTATCAACGCCATCCTCTTGTCCGTCTTGTACAAGAAACACCCCTCTCAGGTCAAGCTCGTGCTCATAGACCCCAAAAAAGTGGAGTTGTTCCCCTATGCCCGCCTGCTCTACCATTTCCTGGCGTTTTTACCCGGGCAGGAGGAACCCATTACTACGGAGACGACCAAGGTCATACACACCCTGAATTCCCTCTGCATCGAGATGGACACCCGCTACGACCTGATGAAAAAGGCGCATGTGCGGAACATCACGGAATACAACGAGAAATTCGTCGCCCGCAAGCTGAATCCCAACAACGGCCACAAGTTCATGCCCTTCATCGTCCTCATCATCGATGAGTTCGCAGATCTGATCATGACTGCCGGCAAGGAGATAGAGCTTCCCATCGGCCGATTGGCCCAGCTGGCCCGCGCGGTGGGCATCCACCTGGTCATCGCCACCCAGCGCCCTTCCGTGAACATCATCACGGGGGTAATCAAAGCGAACTTCCCGGCGCGAATTGCCTACAAGGTGTCGGCAAAGGTGGATTCCCGCACCATCCTCGATGCCAGCGGCGCCGAGCAGCTGGTAGGCCGTGGCGACATGTTGTTCTCCGTCGGCGGCGACATGGTGCGCCTGCAGAGCGCTTTCGTGGACACGCCGGAGGTGGATGATGTCATTGAGTTTATCTCCGGTCAGAATGGCTACCCGGAGCCTTACTACCTGCCGGAATACCATGGGGATGACGAGGGAGTTGGAGAAGCGGGCTCTTTTGACCCGAATGACATGGATGACATGATGGAGGATGCCGCCCGACTGATTGTCCAAAGCCAGCACGGCTCCACTTCCATGATTCAGCGCCGGCTGAAGCTGGGGTATAATCGCGCCGGCCGGATCATGGATCAACTGGAGGCCATCGGCGTCGTTGGACCGGCTGAGGGCAGCAAGCCGCGGGAGGTTTTGATTTACGACGAAGCGGAATTGGAACGATATTTGGGTACGTGGAAGAATAGGAAATAGGAGGCTCCTTGACTAAGTGTAAGATTCGTCAAGGACTAATCAAGCCCGTGGAATCAAATTCCACGGGCTTTTTCTGTTTTAGCCTTCTGCTTTTCTTTGCCTGGCTTTTTGTAACTGTTTAGCACCCCTTGCAGATGCTGTTTGTC
>JBEAYO010000278.1:0-5259 GCA_041159285.1 Bacteroidota bacterium
GGGTGGAGGCTGTTTCAAAAGAGCCTGCGTGCTTTGGAAATCTGTTTCGCCAGCGCCCATAGGCCCGCCGGATACCCTGAAATCCGCCTCGGCGGGATGCCCTCATTTGAAAAGTGCGCGGGGCGCAGCCCCGCGCACTGCAGTGCGGCGGATTGGCCAGGGGCCCGTCCGTCGCACTTTCCGGGAGCCAATCAGCACCGATGGAACGAATTTTAAAAGCGCGCTGAATCTTTTGAGACAGCCTCCCTTTTAAAAGAGGGCGCCTCGCAAGAAGGTAATTGCCAGTCCCTGAAACTAATCCCCGAACCATTCGCTAGTGGCAATCCGCGATAAAATAATCGGAGCACTTTTCATTTTTCTTTCAACTTCATTCACTCACAGACGTTAATAGGACATCAACAAGGCTTAAAAACAGCAGCGGAACCATCCAACGCTGCCAAAGCAAGAAAAACACCAAGCATTATGTTTCAAAAAAATGAGTTCGTAAAATATGCCACCAGGCATCTGGGCATGAGCAGCATGCACCTCGAGCACTACATCGAAAAAGCCCACAGCCCCTCTGTCCCCAACATCCAGGGCTTCACTCCCAACGTCATTGAGGAAAGGCCCATGAACATCGTAGGCCTGGACGTCTTCTCCAGGCTCATGATGGATCGCATCATTTTCATGGGAGTGCCTATCAACGACTATGTTGCCAATGTCATCCAGGCCCAGCTCCTGTTCCTTGACTCCGCCGACAACAAGCGCGACGTCCAGATGTACATCAACAGCCCCGGTGGCTCCGTGACGGCAGGCCTTGGCATCTATGACACCATGCAATACATTTCCCCGGACGTCGGCACCATCTGCACCGGCATCGCCGCCTCCATGGGAGCCGTCCTGCTCTGCGCCGGCGCCAAGGGCAAGCGCACCTGCCTCCAGCACTCCCGCGTGATGATTCACCAGCCTCTCGGCGGCATGCAAGGACAATTGACGGATATGGAAATCTACTACCGCCTGACCAAGGCCATGCAGAAGGATCTCTATGAAATCCTGTCCTCCCACTCCGGCAAGGATTATCCGACCATCGAAAAGGACTGCGACCGCGACAACTGGATGACGGCTGTTGAAGCAAAAGAATACGGCCTGATTGATGAGGTATTGGAAAGACCTCATCTCAAGAAGTCCTGATAATACAAGTTACTTGCAAGAAAGCACCGGCGAGGCGTGCTCTTGTGGAAGGTGCGCGGGGCGCAGTCCCGCGCACACTAAATTTACCGCGGCTGTCTTAAAAGGCTTTGTTCTTTTTTGGCATTTGCCTCGCTGGCGCTGCTTGGCCCCCGGAAAGGGCGGCTGGCCCGGTCCTTCGCCCTTCTCTTAAGAAGGCGTCTAGCCAAAAAGTCCTTTTGAGGCATCCTCATGCCCTTTCCGGCTGTGTAAACGGCCACGCTGGGCGTTGCACATTCTAAGGTTAGTAATTGCGGGTTAAACTCCGTACATTTTTTCAATAACATTTAAACACTGGTTATTCAGCCCGGATGAGCAAACCCCGGGGCCTAAAATTTGTTTCAAATAAATAATTGTCAGAATAACCGTTATACTTCCCAGCTTAATCGTACCAACATGCGGAAAGGTAAACAAAACTACCACTGTTCATTTTGCGGAAAAGACAAGTCCGAAACCCTCATCCTGATCGCAGGAATAGATGGCCATATCTGCGAAACCTGCGTGGAGCAGGCCGTTGACATCGTGGAAGAAGAACTCTACAACAACAAGCGAAAAAATCCCGGCACATCGAAACCCGGTGTGCAACCGGAATACGGATTGCCTGCGGACATGACCCCCATGGCCATTAAAGAACACCTCGACAAATATGTCATAGGGCAGGAAAACGCCAAGAAAACCCTCTCGGTTGCCGTTTACAACCACTACAAGCGACTGGGGCAATCCATGGACGACGTGGAAATCGAGAAATCCAACGTGCTGTTCGTCGGAGAAACAGGCACTGGCAAAACCCTCATGGCCAAGACCATCGCCAAGTTACTGAACGTCCCATTCGCCATCGTCGATGCCACCGTCTTCACAGAAGCCGGCTATGTCGGCGAAGATGTGGAAAGCATCCTTTCCCGCCTGTTGCAGGTGTGCGATTATAATGTGGCAGCTGCCGAACGCGGCATCGTTTATATTGACGAAATCGACAAAATCGCCCGCAAGAGCGACAATCCCTCCATCACCCGCGATGTCTCCGGGGAGGGCGTCCAGCAGGGAATGCTCAAAATGCTCGAGGGCACCGATGTCAGCGTGCCGCCGCAGGGCGGTCGCAAGCATCCCGAGCAGAAAATGATCAAGGTCAATACCCAGAACATCCTCTTCATCTGCGGCGGTGCCTTCGACGGCATCGAAAAGCACATTGCCCGCCGCATGAACACCCAGGTCATTGGCTTCAAAGCGGATGACACCGGCTTGGTGGAAAAGGACAACCTGATTAAGTACGTCAGCCACCAGGATCTCAAGCGCTTCGGGCTCATTCCCGAACTGGTGGGACGCCTCCCGGTCATCACCTTCCTGGAACCGCTTGATGCCGACACCCTGCGCAGGATACTCACGGAACCTAAGAACGCCCTGCTCAAGCAGTACACCAAGCTCTTTTCCCTCGAGGGAATCCGGCTCAGCTTCACCAACGAAGCCATCGACTACATCGCCAGGAAGGCACTGGACTTTAAGCTGGGTGCCCGCGGACTGCGCTCCATCTGTGAAGTCATCATGAAGGACGCCATGTTTGAATTGCCCTCCGACCGCGACGTCAAGGAGTTCAAAGTGACGGAAGAATACGCCAGGCAAAAACTCGAGCAGCACAAATTCAATATGCTGGTGGCTGCCTGAGCCTCTCAGCAGCTTCCCGACCTTCATGCGCTACTTCGCAGAACTGGCCTACAACGGAACGAAATACAACGGATGGCAGAAGCAGTCGAACGCCACCACTGTGCAGGAGGCCCTGGAAACCGGGCTGTCCACCATCCTTGGAAAGCACGTGGAACTCACTGGCTGTGGTCGCACCGACACGGGGGTTCATGCCAGCCAGTTCTTTGCCCATTTTGACCTCGACGAGGAGGTTCCCGACTGGCTTTGCGGCCGCCTGAACCGCTTTCTGCCACCTGAACTCGCGCTGCGGCAATTCTTCCGGGTGCCGGACGAGGCCCATGCCCGTTTCGACGCCATCAAGCGCAGCTATGCCTACCACCTTGTCTTTGAAAAGGACCCCTTTTCCGCTCAGACCGTCTGGCATTTCCCCTTTGCTGAAAAGCCGGACCTCATGCGGATGCAGGAGGCTGCCGCATTGCTGCTTCAGTACAATCAATTCTCTCCTTTTTGCAAAACCCATGGGGATGCCAAGACGATGCTCTGCCAAATGATGCGCTCGGAATGGCAGCAGCATAGCGACATCCACTGGGTGTATCACGTTTCTGCCAACCGATTCCTGCGCGGCATGGTCCGCCTGGTCGTGGGAATGTGCCTGAATGTGGGATTGGGCAGGCTGGAGCTCTCCGAGGTGGCGTCGGCACTCGAGCGGCAACAGCCGCTACGCCGGAGCTGGAGTGTGCCGCCCCATGGGCTTTTCCTGACGGAAGTAATCTATCCCGCGGGTCTTGTGCCTGTCCCGCGAACTTGATTGGCCCTGTCCGGCCATTGACGCTGCCAAAAAATATTTTGGATGAATGCCCATGTTTTTGTTTTTGCGAAGCAAAAACAAAAACATGGGCATTCATTCATTAAGTCTTTTGAGACAGCCTGCGCGCCTTTTGTGAGAAGACGCCTCGCCAAGTGGGTCTTTTGAGACAGGCTCCAGCTGATTGGCAACTTTGATACAAGCCCGCCGTGCTTGCAAGATAGACATGTATCCCCCGATCTTGACCTGTTACTTTGAGGGATTCAGAAATTTTAAACAGGTGCTTATTCCTGCTAATCCAGGTTTATATTTCCTCACCTGCATTTTTAGCTTAACTTTGCACCCTGCAAAAAACAAAAATGAAAAGCCGGTTTTAAGGGCTTGGGGCAGACTCAATCCGGAAAACCTTCGGCCGAATTCACAGCCAGCTGACTTGACTATGAGCGACTTAATAAAACATGAATGTGGCATCGCCCTGGTTCGCCTGCTCAAACCCCTGGATTACTACCTCGACAAGTATGGAACGGCCATGTATGGCATCAACAAACTCCACCTGTTGATGGAAAAACAGCGCAACCGCGGGCAGGACGGCGCAGGCATCACCTCTGTCAAGCTCCACAGCGTCCCCGGCACTAAGATTATCCACCGGAAGCGCTGCAGCGGTCCAAATTCCATACAGACTATCTTTTCCCAGGTCTATGACAACTTTAACGGCCTGTCCAAGTCCAAGCTCCAGGATGGCCGCTGGCTGAAAGACAATGTGGCGTTTGCCGGAGAACTTCTGCTGGGCCATCTGCGCTACGGAACCCATGGTGCCAACAGCGTCAAAAACGTACACCCCTTTATCCGGAAAAGCAACTGGATCCACCGCACCCTCGTCCTGGCCGGTAACTTCAACCTCACGAACGTGGATGAGCTCTTCGACGAACTCGTGGGCTACGGCCAGTATCCCATGGAGCGGACGGACACCGTCACCGTGCTGGAGAAAATCGGCCACTTTCTCGACGATGAGGTGCAGCGCCTCTATACCTGGTACAAACCCGACGGCTACAGCAATGCCGACATCAACGAGTTGATATTCGACAACCTGGACCTGCAGCGTATGCTGAGCCGGGCGGCCAAGCGCTTCGACGGGGGCTATACCATCGCCGGCATGATCGGCCACGGCGACGCCTTCGTCATGCGCGACCCCGCAGGAATCAGGCCCGCCTTCTACTATGCTGACGAGGAGGTCGTGGTGGTTTGCTCCGAGCGGCCTCCCATCCAGACGGCCTTCAATGTGCATTTCTCAAAAGTGCAGGAGATACAACCCGGCAACGTCCTCGTCGTCAAGCGGAACGGCAGCGTGTCGGAGAAGCCCTTCCTGGAGCCGGCGGAGAAAAAGGCCTGCTCTTTCGAGCGCATCTACTTTTCCCGCGGAAATGACCGCGACATTTACACGGAGCGAAAGCAGCTGGGCGAACAGCTGAGCGATGCAGTGCTGAAGGCCGTGGATTACGACCTGCGGAACACGGTGTTCTCCTACGTTCCCAACACGTCCGAAAGCGCCTTTTTCGGCCTGGTGCGGGGCATTGAAAAGCGGCTCAATGACATCAAGCTCGAGCAAATCTGCA
>JBEAYO010000279.1:0-5243 GCA_041159285.1 Bacteroidota bacterium
GGCGTCAGCCGCCAAGGGTCTTTTGAGACAGCCTCGACGCCCTTTCCGGGGAACAATCAGCACCGGCCGAACGAATTGCCGGGTCTTTTTTCTAGGGCGCGGGGTGCAGCGCATGGCCCGAGGACATGCTTATTTAACAGGTAGCTGTTTTTGCAAGCCCTTGCTTTTCCTGATCCTCACCGACACCACCTTGTACTCCGGGCAAAGCGCATCCGAATCCCGCTCATCGGAGGTCACCAGGTTGAGCATCACCTCCGGGAAGTGAAAAGTAGTACTGAGAACCCCCGGTTTTACCTCGTTGCTCAGCCGGGCCTTCACATCCACTTTCCCGCGGGGCGACTCCAGGCAAACCATGTCCCCATTGGCAATGAAATGCCGGGCCGCATCGTCCGGATGAATCAGCAGCACGTCCTCCGTGAGAATTTCCGCATTGCGGGTGCGGCGCGTCATCGTGCCGGCATTGTAATGCTCCAGCTCCCGGTTGGTGGTGAGGATGTAGGGAAAGTTCTTTTCGTGAGTAACCCTTTCCATCGTTTCGCGGAAGTCGTCGAACTGGAATTTGCCCAGCCCGCGCTTGAAAGTGTCGGTGTGCAGGATGTCCGTATCGCTGCCGTCCGGCCTCACCGGCCATTGCTTGCCGTTTTCTCCGAGGTCATGCCAGCGGACTCCCGCAAAGAAGGGAACGATGCTGGAAATTTCCTCGAGCAGGGAGCCCGGGTGATAATCAGGCTGCGGATATCCCATGCGGTTCATGATGTCCACGATGATTTGTCCGTCGGGCTTGGTGCCGGGCAGGGGCTGCACGACCTGGTTGACGCGCTGTATGCGGCGCTCGCCATTGGTGAAAGTTCCGCTTTTTTCAAGGAAAGAGGCACCCGGCAACACCACATGAGCGTGCCTGCAGGTTTCTGACATGAAGAGTTCCTGAACTACCAGGAGCTCCAGGTTGTCCAGGGCGGCGATGACCTTGGACGTGTTAGGGTCCGTCTGCACCAGGTCCTCTCCCATGACCCAGAGGGCCTTCAGCTTGCCCTCGAGGGCAGCCTCGTACATCTGGGGGATCTTGTAGCCGATGTGCCCCGGCATGCTGGCGCCATAGAATTGCTCGTATTGTTGGCGGATGTCCGGGTTGGTGACGTCGAGGTAACCGGCGCCCTGGTGGGGCTGGCAGCCCATGTCCGCGGCGCCCTGGACGTTGTTCTGCCCGCGCAGCGGATTGACGCCCACCCCGCGGCGGCCGATGTTGCCGGTGACCATGGCTAGGTCTGAAATCAGCATCACGGTCAGGGTGCCTTGGGAATGCTCCGTGACGCCGAGGCCGTGGAAGGACATGGCGGCTTCGGCCTTTGCATAGGCGATGGCGGCTTCGCGCACCAGGTTTCGGTCCACGCCGGTGGTGCGCTCCAGCGCATCGAGGTCAAGTCCGAGGATCTGCTGGCGGAAGCCCTCGTAGCCCTCTGTGCGGTTTTCGATAAACTGCCGGTCCTCGAGGCCTTCAGCAATGATGTAATACAGCATCATCTGCAGCAGCGGCACGTTGGTGCCCGGGCGCAGCTGCAGGTGGTAGGTGGCGTATTTGGCCAATTCCGTGCGGCGCGGGTCAATCACGATGGACGGAATGCCCTTCATGGCCACCTGCTTCAGCTTGGCGCCCGTGACCGGGTGCGCGTCCGTGGGGTTGGCGCCGATGACCATGATGCAGCGCGTATATTTGAGGTCCTCAATGGAGTTGGTGGCGGCGCCGGTGCCAAAGGTGCGCTGCATGCCCAGGGCTGTCGGCGAGTGGCAGACACGCGCGCAGCTGTCTATGTTGTTGGTGCCGATGACGGCGCGGATGAACTTCTGCATGAGGTAGTTCTCCTCGTTGGTGCAGCGGGCGGAGGATATGCCGGCGATGAAGTCGGGGCCATGATTTTGCTTGATGGCAATCAGCTTCTCGGCGATGTAGTCATAGGCCTCCTCCCAGGTGGCCGGCTGCAGTTCGCCGTTCCGGCGGATGAGCGGGCTGCGCAGGCGGTCGCCGTGGTTGTAAAAGGAGAAGGCGAAGCGGCCCTTGAGGCAGGTATGTCCCTGGTTGACTTCGGCATCGTAGGGCGCCTGGATGGATTTTACCTGGCCTGCGTCGATGGCGACCTCCAGGTTGCAGCCCACGCCGCAGTAGGTGCAGACGGTGCGGACCTTTTTGTCAACTGCAATGGATTTTGATTCAAAGATATCGGAGATGGCCGAGGTGGGGCAGGCCTGGGCGCAGGCGCCGCAGCTGACGCAGTCGGACTCAAAGAAGGACTGGTTCAGCCCCTTGACGATATGGCTGTCGAAGCCGCGGCCTGCCATGCTCAGCACAAACTGTCCCTGCACCTCGTCGCAGGCGCGCACGCAGCGGCCGCAGTTGATGCATTTGCTGAGGTCGGAGGTCATGTAGGGATGGCTGAGGTCCTTCTCCCGGTCGAGGTGATTTTTACCCTCCGGGTAGCGCACTTTGCGGATGCCCACCCTGGCGGCTACGGTTTGCAACTCGCAGTTGTTGTTCACCTCGCAGGTCAGGCAGTCCAGCGGATGGTCGGTGAGCACCAGCTCGATGATATTCTTGCGGAGTTTCTGGATGCGGGGTGAGTCGGGGAAGATGTGGTAGTTGGGCATCATCGGGGTATGGCAGGATGCCATGGCTTTGGCCGGACCGTCTGGTGACAGCGCCACGTCCACGCTGCAGACGCGGCAGGCGCCGTAGGGTTCCAGGTTGGGGGCGTCGCAGAGGGTGGGCACTGCATCAATGCCCAGGGTTCTGCGAAGGAAGGACAGGATGGTTTCGCCTTCCACAAAGGCGTAGGGTTGGTTGTTGACGTATGCGAGCGGTTGTTGATTTCCCATGTTGAATGTATTTGTCCCTTGTTGTATTTTATCTGTGTGTTGGGCAATTCAGCGGGTTTTCCCGTTATCCGAGGGGCCCTCGCTGGTGTATGTCGGTCCTTCAGGCCTGCGGTTCTGGCAAGTGTGGTACGCAGCGTCACTTGCGGCAGCATATCTCACACCCGAAGGCTTTTACAAGTTACCATCTGGATAAGCCTGGCAGTAACTTCAGTATTCATCAAGGCCTGGAATAATGGAATGTCCTGTTGCCTGCTATACGGCTGCAAGTGCCGCTGCGCTCCACACTTGCTTGAACTCTGCTTTGATTGCAAGGGTTGAGTCCCGGCTTTTCAGGAAGACCCGGAAAACCGTGAAATCTCGCATTTTAAAACCTCGCATTCTGCCAACACGTAAAAGGTGCCCTATTGTACACCCTAACCTTACAGGCCGCTGAGTTTTCGGGGTAAATCGCCATAATTTATAACAAGCTAATTTCAAAACCATAACTCATCACTCATAACTCATAACTCATCACTCATCACTCATCACTCATCACTCATCACTCATCACACTTTCCATCTCCTCCCGGAAATAATACAACGCGTTTTTCACCGGCAGGGGCAGTCCGCCACCCAGCGCGCAGAGCGAGCCGATTTCCATAGTCTCGAGCAGGTCATTGAATAGGGACCTGCTGATCCGGTAGTTGCCCTGTCGCGCCTTTGCCAGCATTTCGGCGCCGCGGGTGGAGCCCAGGCGACAGGGAAAGCACTTGCCACAGCTTTCGTGGGCAGTGAACTCGAAGAGATGCTCCAGGTACTGAGCCATCGGGAAATCCTGCGGCAGGCAGACGATGGAGCCGTGCCCCAGCAGGAATCCGTTTTGAGAAAAAGACTCGAAGTCCACGGAGAGGTCGTCAATCCTGGTCACCGGAATGAGGCCGCCGAGCGGCCCGCCGATGTGCAGGGCTTTGACCGGGTGCCGGAATCCGCCGCCCAGTTCGTCTATCACCGTGCGCAGCGGCGTGCCGAAGTCCACCTCGCAGAGCCCGGGCCGGCGGAAATGCCCGTCCAGGCAGAGGAGTTTGGTGCCGGTGGAGCGGCCGCGGCCGATGGCTGCGAAGCGGGCACCGCCATGGGCCAGGATAAAGGGCAGGTTGGCCAGCGTCTCCACATTATTCACCACGGTGGGCAGGTTGAAGAGGCCCTGCTGGGTGGGGTAGGGAGGGCGCGTGCGCACCTCGGGCCGCTGGCCTTCAATAGAGTTCAGCAGGGCCGTTTCCTCGCCGCAGATGTAAGCTCCCTGTGCCTTGATGATCTTAAAGTCGTAGGAAAACCCGCTGTCTGCGATGTTGTCGCCCAGGAATCCGGCCATCCTCATTTCATCAATGGCCTGTGCGATGGTGGCGATGGACTCCGGGTACTCAGCCCGGATGTAGAGCACCCCGGTATTGGCGCCGACGACGTAGCCGCTGAGTAGCATGCCGAGCAGTAGACTGTGGGGCCTTTGCTCCATGATGTAGCGGTCGGAATAGGCACCCGGGTCGCCTTCATCGGCGTTGCAGACGATAAATTTCCGCTGGCCCGGACTATTCTTGCAGGACTCCAGCTTCAGGCCCATGGGGAATCCGGCGCCGCCGCGGCCCCGGAGGCCGGACGTTTTTATTTCCGCCAACAGCTCCTCAGGGGAACGGGACAGGCACTGCTGCAGCAGTTGCAGGTAAGTGGGCAATCCCGGAAATTCAGCGGTGAGGACGGGCGTGCCGAAGGCGGAGACCAGGTAGTGGTCATGCCCGTCAGCTTGTCCGGCAGTGACAGCGTCGAGCTGTTCCGCGGCCTTGCCGGAGAAATTGCGGCCGGCGAAGTGGAAGGCGCTGTTTTCATGGCAGCGGCCCAGGCAGCACATGGTGCCGATTTCCGAGGTGTCGAAATGTTGGGCGAGTTGTTGGGTGAGCTTGTCCTGGGTGCCGGCTGTCAGGCAGGCGGAGCCGTTGCAGACATAGACTTTTTTGCCTTGGTTTTCGGGTTTCAGGAAGTCGTAGAAGGTGATGCTGCCGTAGAGGTTGGCTTTGCCCAGGAGGAATTCCTCGGCCAGTCGCTGCATTTCCTCGGCCGGGACGGTGCCCTGGCGGGCGGCGATGACGCCGAGTTCTTCGAACAGATTTTCCGTCAGGCCTTTGCGGCCGGAGAGGTGGCCCAGATTTTTTGACACGTTGGTGGATAGTTTTATGGTTAAGGGAACAAGGGCGTTGTCTTTTGACAAGGCAATATGCTTATTTTTTTTAAAAAGGCAAAATTTAGTTTGGGGAAATTGGCCTGACAGCTGGCATCAATCGGGATGTCTGATATTTATTGGCTCAAGGCATATTCAGGAGTCTGTCTCAAAAGACCCTTTGGCGA
>JBEAYO010000280.1:0-5231 GCA_041159285.1 Bacteroidota bacterium
GGATATGGTTTTCAAGGACACGGTGGCTGAGTTGGAGAAAAAAATCAGGCTCAATCTGAACGAAAAGTAGCCTTGGTAAAAAAAAATTAATCTGTGGCAATTTGGTTTTGTTTTTTCCAAAAAGCTCATACCTTTGCCGCCGCTTCGAAGGAAGCAAAAGAACGAGGTGAGATGGGTGAGTGGCTTAAACCAACGGTTTGCTAAACCGTCGTACTTGGAAACAGGTACCGAGGGTTCGAATCCCTCTCTCACCGCTTCTTTTAGCCGGCTGTCCACTCCTGCCGGTTTGTGTTCGGGGTGTAGCGCAGCCCGGTTAGCGCACCTGCTTTGGGAGCAGGGGGTCGTGAGTTCGAATCCCACCACCCCGACATCGATTAAAGATATCCTTTAAAAAGGGTCATGCTCATTAGCTGACCCTTTTTTATTTTCCAGCCATTAATTTTATACTTTATTGCCTGTCCAGCATTTTGCAGTCCCTCTGCCTAATTTTATCGGTCGCTTTATGCATTAATTCCCAGTGTTTTTTTTATGTTTACCTTCCTAAAAAAAGGTAACTGTTTAGCACCCCTTTCAGATGCCGCTGGCCTTCTTGAAAGGCCAGCGGCATCTGAAAGGGGTGCTAAACAGTTACAAAAAAAGAAAACATGAAAGCAAATATCGTCCTGCTCACTTTTCTCTGTCTCTCGACCGCTGAATTGACGGCGCAGAAGGCATACCAACCCTCAGCCGATAACCTGAAGGCACGCAAGGAATTCCAGGAAGACCGCTTTGGTCTTTTCATCCACTGGGGCGTATACTCGATGCTGGGCGATGGCGAATGGGTCATGCAGAATCAGGATATCCCAGTGTCGCAGTACGAATTGCTTCCCTCGTTTTTCAATCCCATCGCGTTCAATGCAGCTGAATGGGTGGCGATGGCCAAGGCTGCCGGGATGAAGTACATCACCATCACCACCAAGCACCACGACGGTTTTGCAATGTATGATTCCAAGGTCTCAGATTACAACATCGTCAAGAAAACTCCTTTCGGGAGGGATATTTTCAGGGAACTGGAGCAGGCCTGCAAAAAAGAAGGGCTGAAGCTGTATGCCTACTATTCTCAGTTGGACTGGCACCATCCGGACTACTATCCGCGCGGCTGGACGGGGCGTCGCACCGGCAGGCCTGAGTCCGGCAAATGGGAGGACTATCTGGACTATCAGGATGCCCAGATCAGGGAGCTGGCTGAGAACTACGACATCTCAGGGTTTTGGTTTGACGGCTGGTGGGACCAGTACGCGGATGAGTCCTCACAACAAAAGGCGGCGAGATTCAGGTTGCCGAAAAATCAAATAGACTGGCAGTTAGAGCGCACCTATTCCATGATTCATAAAGTAAAGCCAGCCCTGTTGATAGGAAACAACCACCATAAGGCGCCTTTCGCCGGGGAAGACTTTCAAATGTTTGAAAAAGACCTGCCTGGCCATAACACGACCGGCTTTGGAAGTTCTGCTGACGAAGTTGGCAATTTGCCGCTTGAAACCTGCGAGACAATCAACCGTTCCTGGGGCTTCAACCTGCAAGACCGTTCCAATAAATCAGGCAGGGAGTTGATACAATACCTGGTTAAAGCAGCTGGCTACGGCAGTAATTTTCTACTGAACGTGGGGCCTATGCCGAACGGACAGATTCAGCCAGACCATCGCCAATTACTGGCAGAAACGGGGCAATGGATGCAGCGCCACGGGGAGACGATTTACGGTACGAAGGCTGGGGCGATTCCCCCTCAGGACTGGGGTGTTTCCACGCAGAAAGGGAAAAAACTCTATTTGCATGTGCTGGACTTCAGCGGGGAGGTGCTCTTTATCCCCAATGCCGGTCAGCTGAAATTCAGCAACATGTCTTTTTATCCATCAGGACAAAAGGTGGCGGTAGAAGTCGTGAAGAACGGCTGGTTGATTGAACTACCTCAAACGCATCGAAACAATGTTGACACGATCATTGAAGTAGAGTTGAAATGAACAAAATAAAATAGCTGCCACTTCGGGTGGTTCATCTTTCTCAAGATCATGTATTTCGGTATTCTGACTTGCCGGGAAATTTGAATTCCGTTTTTGTGGAATTATTCATAATTTTATATCAACTTTGCAAACAGTTCTTTTTACGTCCGCCGGGCAAACTGAAATACTTCCCTCGTTCAGAACTAACTTTCGACCCAAATGTTAAATATAAGTCAATTGTGCTTAGAAAAATGACTTGTATCATTCATTCACAAATTGCTCTTTGAAGATTCCACGATTTCTGGACTCCCACACTTGACATTTTCAATTCCCATGGTTCGGCAAGCAAGGCATGCTTCGTACCATGAAGCTTGTTGTCAAGGTGATGTGCGATTTGAGCTGCTTTGAATTGCCGGAGTCTAAACCCTTTTGAATATCCAGAAAAGCCTTCTCAAAAAATCAAGAAATTAACATTCAAAGAGGCTGATATTGCTTCTTAGATATCATAGACAATACAACAAAAGAGAGGCTAACGGCAATACTGTGAACGCATACTACAACTTGCATTTGAGATTAGCTTTAGTTTTGCTGGTTTTTCTTTTGACGAAGAATTCCGTGACGGGGCAGTCTAGCTGTGAGCCGGGGGTGCCCTATTATACAGTTGATTTGACGGGAAGCCCTGGCGGGACCTTTCAGACTCCATCAGTTGTTAGGAATGACCAATGCTGTTCCTTTAATCCGCCAAACCAGTGCGTTGGATTTCAGGTCACCCTTGATCCCAATGCGCAGGGTCTTGCCTTTGAAATCGTGAGTGGAGCTTTGCCTCCCGGGGCCCTTTTTTACCAGATCAACTGCGGCGACACCATCCCGGTTGGCAGTGCCATTTGCCTTCCGGGTGGTCAGACGGTAGAATTGACCTTTTGCAAGCCAGGCAACAACGCCAATATTTACCAGATCACCTCCATCCCCGGCATCATCCTGCCGGATTCTCTGACTACTTATGTTGGCTGTTCCTATCCGATAAATGTCACAGGCCCCTCGGTACCAACCATCACCTGGACAGACATCACCTCAGGCACTGGCGCGTACAACAGCTACCTGTCATGTACCACGGGATGTTCCACGTCAAATTTCACACCGCCAGCCAATGCCCCCTCGGAGATAAAGTACAAGGTATGCGGGTATCCAAGCACGCCTGTTTGCAACACGCTATTTCTGATGTGCGACACAGTGGTGGTAAAGGTGAATCCTCTCATCAATGCATCGGTGAATCCTTCCGCGCCGGAATTTTGCGCCAACACCATTACACCCGTGCAGGCGGTTGTACCCGTGCCAAACCCTTCATACAGTTACACCTGGTACAATGGCTTTAATGCAATGGGCACGGTGGTTGGGACAGGTACCAGTTATTTGCCTTCCACCGCAGGCAATTACAGCCTTTATGTAGAGGATATGGCCTCGGCTGGTTGCTCAAAGGACACAGTCAATTTTACGGTCACTATCTTGCCCCTTCCGGTATTTGACCTGGGGCCAAACCAGACGATTTGCCAGGGTATGTCGGTCCCCTTCGATCTTCCTGATGGCACGACCTACAGTTGGAGCCCAATTAGCGGTGTTGTCATGGGTTCAGACCCCACTGTTTTCACGGTAACTCCACCCTCCACCACTACTTACTCAGTAACTGCTACCAATGGTTTAGCCTGTACCAGCACAGATCAAATTACCTTAACACTGACCGATTGCATTGATTGTCCTCCACCTATTTCGGGGTGTTCAAATGCAACGACACCCCCTTATGCCAATCTTGCGGCATTTACAGCCGCAGGCGGAAATGTGAATATGCTTTGTGCTTTGGGGAGTGATGCCCTATCGCTGGTCAGCGCTATAAGCAATGGGAACTCTTGCCCTGAAACGGTGGTGCGCACATACAGGGTGACGGATAATTGCGGCAACTCTCAGACTTGCACACAGACGGTGACCTTTAACGACCTGGTGAATCCTGTGATGAGCTGTCCAGGGGGACTTACAGCTGTTTGCTCAGCCAGTGAGAAGCCGCCTTATTCGTCCTGGGCAGCATTCACTACCGCTGGTGGAAGTGCCTCTGACAACTGTACATTGGATACTTCCAGTTTTGTACTGGTTTCAGCAGTTTCCAATGGTGCCTCTTGTCCGGAGCAAGTCACCCGGACCTACCGCATAGAAGACCTATGCGGCAATATGATCACCTGTACCCAGACGGTCACGGTGGATGACAATACAAATCCTGTAATCAATTGTCCAGCCGGCCTTGCTGCGCTTTGTGCAATCACGGAGCAGGCTGCTTACACAACATATACCCAGTTTCAGACGGCAGGCGGCAGTGCTTCCGATAACTGTTCCCTGAATCAAGCCAGCTTTACATTGCAGAGTGCTGTAAGCAATGGGCAGAGCTGCCCTGAGACAATCACGAGGACCTACAGGATCAGTGATAGCTGTGGCAACCAGGCAACATGCACCCAGCAAATAGTCGTGAATGACAATACCAATCCTGTTTTAAATTGCCCACCCACAATCACAGCCACCTGCCAGGTGTCGGAGTTGCCGGCTTATGCCACTTTTACTGCTTTTCAGGCTGCAGGCGGGAGTCTGACCTACAGCTGTGCGGCCAATTTGGGAAGTTTCGGATTGCTTAGTCAAACCAGCAATAACGCCTCTTGTCCGGAGACTGTCACCAGGGTTTATAAAATAGAGAACTTGTGTGGTACAGTTACCACTTGTAATCAGACAGTGACCGTGGATGACAATACCCCGCCGACTTTAAGTTGCCCGCCTGGCTTGACTGCCGTATGTAATTCCAGTGAGGTGCCGCCCTATTCAACTTATGCCCAATTCACGGCAGCTGGAGGGGTCGCTGCCGATCATTGTGCCATTAATGCCGGAAGTTTTACTTTGCTTTCGGCATCCAGCAATAATGGCAGTTGCCCGGAAGTAATCACCAGAACCTATCAGATAGCCGATTTGTGCGGCAATACTTCAGTTTGTTCCCAAAACCTAACCGTGGATGACAATGTCTCGCCGATAATTACCTGTCCGTCGGCATTGACTGCTACTTGTTCAGCAACTGAACAGACAGCCTATACCACATACGCTCTGTTCACGGGGGCAGGCGGTAGTTCATCGGACAATTGTGGGATCAACCAGGGCAGCTTCACCTTGCTGAGTGCTGTGAGCAACAACGCCAGTTGTCCTGAGATAATCACCCGTACCTACCAG
>JBEAYO010000281.1:0-5183 GCA_041159285.1 Bacteroidota bacterium
ATGCGGTTGGCCACAAAGCCGGGGTAGTCGTTCACGGCCACCGGAATTTTACCCAGGCCCCTGGAGATTTCAAGGATGCGGTGGGTGGTTTCGTCGGAGGTGGCATAGCCGCGGATCACCTCTACCAGTTTCATCACAGGCACCGGGTTCATGAAGTGCATGCCGATGACCTTGTCGGGTCTGGAAGTGGCCGCGGCAATCCGGGTGATGGAAATAGAAGAGGTATTGGAAGCCAGGATGGCCCACTCCGGAGCCCATTCATCTGCCTGGCGGAAGATATTCAGTTTAAGGTCCAGGTTTTCAGTGGCAGCCTCCACCACCAGCTCGGCATACTGGAGGGATTGCCGAAGGTCAGTCATGGGCTTGATATTGGCCATTGCGGCTGCCTTTTCCTCCTCCGAAGTCAGTCCCTTCTTGATCATGCGATCCATGTTGGAGGAGATGGTCTGGATGGCCTTGTCGAGGGCTTCCTTGGAAACATCAGCCAGGCAGACATTATAGCCCCTGGAGGCAAAGACATGGGCTATGCCATTGCCCATGGTGCCGGCTCCGATGACGGTAACGTTTTGCATAGTCGGTTGGTTTTATCTGATTTGCGACAGCGAGTCGGCCTGCGGGGCTTAGATCCCGGGTCGATCCTCGCAGCGACAATTCTATTTCCTATGAAATTCAAATTGCTGCCTGTTGGAAGACCTCATTGCTGTCCGGCGACGCCCCTGAACATATTCCAAACCTGCTCATTGGGGAGGTCAGCCGTGATGGTGACCTCTTCCTGTTTTACGGGGTGCGCAAAGGACAGGCTGCGGCAGTGCAGGTTGATGGAACCGTCCGGATTGGGCTTGGGATAGCCGTACTTCACATCCCCGCGTATGGGGCAGCCGATTTTGGCCAGCTGGGCCCTGATTTGATGCGGCCTTCCCGTATGGAGGTCTATTTCCAACAGAAAGAACTTTCCGATTTCACCGATCAGTGCATAGTCCAGTTCAGCTTTTTTGGCATCTTTGGACCTTGAACTCAGCTGGTCGAAGGCCCTGACCACATTCTTGCTGCTGTCTTTCAGCAGGTAGTGGGTCAGGTGTCCGGAAAATGGTTCCGGCCTGTTGGCGACAACAGCCCAGTATTTCTTCCGGATGTTTCGCTCTGCGAAGAGCCGGTTCATGCGTTCAAGCGCCTTGCTGGTGCGGGCGAAGATGGTGACCCCGCTGGCAGGCCGGTCCAGCCGGTGAATGACGCCGAGGAACACCTCCCCCGGTTTTTGGTACCGGTCCTTGATGTACATTTTAACATAATCCCCGATGGGCTGGTCGCCGGTCTGGTCTCCCTGAACAAGCACGCCTGGCGGCTTGTTTACAGCGATGAGATGGTTGTCTTCAAAAAGTATCTGAATCATGCAGCGAAAATAAGAACTTATCCGCTTTTGGCACTTGAATAAAAATCATTTCCTATGAAACTCACGCTTGGCTTTTCGCCTTGTCCCAACGACACCTTTATTTTTGATGCCCTTGTACACGGAAAGATTGACACGGAGGGCCTCAGTTTCGAGCCAGTTATTACCGATGTGGAGGAGTTGAACCGGCGCGCCTTTGCCGGGGAACTGCATATCACAAAGCTCAGCTACCACGCCTATGCCTGGCTGGTGCAGCGCTACGTCCTGTTGGATGCCGGAAGTGCCCTGGGCAACAACTGCGGCCCGCTGTTGATTGCCAATGAGTTGCTGGATGAGGAACGCCTGTACGCCGGAAAAGTGGCCATCCCGGGAAAGTACACCACGGCCAACTTTCTGCTTTCACTGGCCTATCCCGGCCTGCAGAAAAAGGTCGAGATGTTGTTTTCCGACATAGAGTCAGCTGTGCTCTGCGGCGAGGTGGTGGCTGGCCTTATCATTCACGAGAACAGGTTTACTTACCAGGCGAAGGGTTTGAAGAAGCTGATTGACCTTGGGGAATATTGGGAGGAGAGCACCGGCTTGCCGATTCCCTTGGGGGGGATTGTCATCCGCCGGGACCTCCCTCCGGCTGTTTGGCAACGGGTAAACCGGGTTTTGGAACGCAGCGTGCGTTTTGCTTTTGACAACCCTGAAGCGTCAAAAAATTTTGTGAAAAAATTTTCTCAGGAAATGGAAGAGGAAGTTATGTATAAGCATATTAAATTATACGTAAATGATTTCACTGTAAATCTAGGAGGGACAGGAAGAACTGCGGTTGGCAGGCTTTTCGACGTCGCGCAAGCCAGAGGAGTTATTCCAACTTTTGAGGAAGAAATTTTTATGCATTAAAGTAATTTTTAATTTTTGGCACAGATATTGAAATATTTTCTAACGTGTAAGTTTTGGTTAAAGAATTGTAAGATTCGTTTTTACGCCCGGATAAAGTTCCGGGCTTTTTTTTTGCCCCATATTGAAGGAGGGTGCATAACTGCTTAGTTACAGGGCATCGTTAAATGTGTACACTGTATTTTTTACAGAAAAAAAGGCGCAAGGCCGGACGTTATCCAGCCTTGCGCCTTATCCAGAATTTAATTGGCGCAAATAAAAAAATCGCACTCGGGCCTAATCTCAGCCCAATAGCCCGTCCACCTCGTGGTATTCAAGTCCAAAGGCCTCGGCGACCCCCTTGTAAACCACTTTCCTGTTCACCACGTTCAGTCCCAGCTTCAGCGCCTGGTTCTGCCGGCAGGCTTGCTGCCAGCCCTTGTCCGCCAGTTGAAGGGCGAAAGGCAAGGTGGCATTCGTCAGTGCAACTGTTGAGGTGAAGGGCACTGCCCCCGGCATGTTGGCCACACAGTAGTGCACGATGCCATCGATGGTATAAATTGGATCCTCGTGCGTGGTGGGATGCGTCGTTTCAAAGCAGCCCCCCTGGTCCACCGCCACATCCACCATCACGGTGCCCTTGCGCATATCCTTCAGCATATCGCGGGTGATGAGATGGGGTGCCTTTGCACCGGGGATCAAGACAGCCCCGATGATCAGGTCGTGGTTTTTAATCAGGCGACGAATGTTCAACTCATTCGAGTACATGGTGACCACGTTGGCGGGCATGACATCAGCCAGGTAGCGAAGGCGCTGCAGATTGACATCCAGCAGGGTGACCTGCGCACCCAGTCCGGCAGCCATTTTGGCGGCTTGCGTACCTACTATGCCACCTCCAAGCACCAGTACCTTGGCCGGCGGAACACCGGGAACACCTCCCAGCAGGATTCCAATGCCCCCCATGGGCTTCTCCAGAAATTTTGCGCCTTCCTGGACAGCCATCCTGCCTGCTACTTCAGACATGGGCACCAGCAAGGGCAAACTGCGGTCCGGCATTTCTACCGTTTCATAGGCAAGGCAGACAGCCCGGCTTTCTATCATGGCCTTGGTCAGGGGCTCATACGAGGCAAAGTGGAAGTAGGTGAAGACCAACTGGTTGGGCTTGATGAGTTTGTATTCTGATTCGATGGGCTCCTTCACCTTCATAATCATCTCAGCCTTGCTGTAGCATTCTGCTGCCGTGGGCAGGATACTTGCACCGGCAGCTTCGTATTCGCTGTCGGGGAATCCGCTGTTTTCACCAGCGCTTTGCTGGATGTAAACCTGGTGCCCGCGCTTAGTGAGTTCAAGCGTGCCGGCCGGGGTGAGCGCCACCCTGTTCTCGTTGGTTTTTATCTCTTTAGGTACTGCAATGATCATATCATCTGTATTTAGTGTGTTTCATTTCCGGCGATAGGGCTGGCTGACGCCGTCAAATGGTTAGGTAAAGTATTGAAGCTGCAAAGATAGCAGGGAGTGGGTTTAACTGGTTTGATTTGTTTAAAATTTCCAGGAAATGGCGTGAGAAAGGAGGCCTTAGCCATGGCCACCAGCACCAAAGCTGTCATTTCCCTGGAAGCGTGAGCGAATTGTTCAGCATTCAGGCACCTGAACCGATACATTCAAGGCCAGGCCGCCGTCAGAAGTCTCCTTGTATTTGTCACTCATGTCGCGAGCAGTTTCCCACATGGTTTTAATGACGCTGTCGAGGCTGACCTTAGCCAGTTCCGGATCGCTGGAAAGGGCTATCTGACTGGCAGTGATGGCCTTCATGGCGCCCATGGTGTTCCGCTCGATACAGGGAATCTGCACCAGTCCGCCTACCGGATCGCAAGTTAGGCCCAGGTGGTGTTCCATCGCAATTTCAGCTGCCATGAGCACTTGCTGGGGCGTGCCGCCCATGCACTGGGTCAATCCTGCTGCAGCCATGGCGGATGATACGCCGATTTCTGCCTGGCATCCTCCCATGGCAGCGGAGATAGTCGAACCCTTTTTGAACAGGCTGCCCAGTTCACCGGCAGTAAGCAGGAACTTCACTATATCGTCTTCCCCTTTGTGATCGCAAAAGCACAGCATGTACATCAACACGGCCGGGATGACGCCTGCGGCCCCGTTGGTCGGAGCTGTTACCACCCTGCCGAAGGAGGCATTTTCCTCGTTGACGGCCAGGGCAAAACAGCTGACCCAACGGGTGACGTTGGAAAAAGAGGTGCCGCTGATGCGTATCGTGCGCATCCAGCCATTCATGGTAGTGTATTCAATGCCCTCCAGGAGCTGGCGGTTGATGGAGCCAGCTCTACGCTGCACCTGCAGCCCACCTGGCAGCTGCCCCGTGCTGTGGCAACCCTTGTAGATGCACTCGAGCATGGTGTTCCATATGCGCAGCAAGCCCTGGCGGATCTCAGGTTCGGTGCGCCAGGAAAGCTCGTTCTGAAAGACGAGTTCCGGGATGCTGAGACCGGTTAGCGAAATCCATTTGCGGAGATCCTCCTCCTTATCCACCGGATAAGGCAGGGTCACCAATTGCTGGTTGGATGGCATGCTTTCCCCTTCCTGGATGACAAACCCTCCTCCGATGGAGTAATAGGTTTCCTCCCAAGTGGCTCCATCGGAGAACAAGGCCCTGAATGTCAGTGCATTTGGATGAAAAGGCAGTTTTTCCGGCAGGAAGTGAATGTTCGACAGCGGATGAAAGGGTATGAGCCTGCTGCCATTGAGGTACAGGCTGCTTGTCCTGTAGATTTCCTCAATGTAACCATCGAGTTTCTCCACATCAATGGTGGTGGGATGATGACCGCATAGCCCGAGCATGAGGGCGATATCGGTGCCGTGGCCGCGACCGGTTTTAGACAGCGAGCCGTAAAGGCTGACTGTGACGGTCTCCACCGGGCGG
>JBEAYO010000282.1:0-5171 GCA_041159285.1 Bacteroidota bacterium
GACTGGGATTGTGTAAAAAGTTGCCGGAGTGTAGCGACCCTCTTTGAAAAGGGCGCGAGCCACAGGCCCCCCGAGCGCCCTTTCCGACAGCTGGGCAGTACCGGTGGAACTAACTGCAAGGACTTTTTACACACCTCCTGTCTTTTGAGACAGGCGCTAATTTATAAGACTGCTGACGCTTTCAGTTCCGTTTGAACAGCTTGCCTGGCCTCCAGGTGCAACCAGTCGCCGGCGGCAATGGCAGCCTCCGGGTCAGGATTCCAGCGATTGGTCCAGGGCTCCAGCGCCACGGCGTAAACAGAGCCCCACCAGGGAGCATCCTGAGTGCCATAGCGTTCTTGCCAGTACCAGACACATTTGAAGATATCCGCATCCCAGTCCAGCCGGAATCCGATGCCATGCTGCGGGCTCTCCAGGGTGTAGAATGCTTTTTTCTCAGGAAATTCCCACAGGTAGGCCAGTTCGCTGTAAGGACTGGCTTTCTCCGGAGGGATGTAGCTGGCATCATCCGGCTGGCCCGACAGCGACAGGGCCTGTGGAAAGCCAGCAGGCACGCCGGGTCGGAAACGGCGGTAATCCGGCATGAGGGGCTCCGCTTCAAAGCGAAGGGCATTCGTATGAATCTTGCCGCCTTCTTTTAAAAATGGCAAGCCAAAAGCCACGTGATGCCCCCAGGCTATGTCGAGGTGGGTATCGGATTCATTGGTCAGTTGTTCATTTACCAACAGGGAGGCCTGTCCGGCTTCGAGCGTCAGTGTTTTTTCTATCAGCAGCGGAACGCGAAGGGGGCGGGCCCACAGTTTGACGGAGACCCGTTGGGGTGAATCCTCCAGGATGGCGTATTTCCAGGGAGTGAGCGACACCTCCCCATGCTGTCCCAGCACGGCCCCCCTGTAATTGAAGCCCGGGCTGTTGGGCAGAATCTCCTGCCAGCCGCCGTAGTAGTAGTCCTCGAACTGATTGGAAGTGCCGCGGTGCTGGGAGAAGTCAGTGCCGGGATGCAGGATGCCCTTCGACAGTCGCAGCATGAAGTCCACATCCATGGGTTTGTAGCGGAATTCGAAGATGTCGCTTCCGCGTCCTGCCAGGATGCCGATGCGCAGAAAGTCGTTTTCCAGGTATATCACCTTCATGCCGCGGTAGGTCCATTCGTCGGAAATGGTGCAGCGGCCGGTGGGGAAAGGAGGCAAGGTCATAGGCATAGCGGGCATGGTTGAATTAAATATGAGTACCTACTCATTCATGAGCAGTTCCAATGCAAAGGTCAGGTAGACCAAGGGGGCATTCCAGTTGATGGCCACCTCATTGGAGGCGTAGGAGCAGGCGTCATCGGTATAGCTTTCATCCGGAATTTTGCTGGGGTAAGTCTGACATCCGTCCTGCTGTTCAGGGTTGGGCCCTCCGGCCAGCAGGCCGGGAACAGGCTCGGGAATGTCGTCCGTGGCGGAGGGCCGGTGGTGGGGGAACATGGGGGTTTTATGGCCGTAGCCCGTCACATAGGAGTATCCAGTGGCATTCCTGCCCAGGAGATAGTCCAGGTTGTCAATGGCGAAGTGCAGGTAATCCCTTTTCCCACTGAGGCGGAAGGCGTAGATCAACGCCATGCCCTGGTTGGCGCACACGGCATTGCTGCCCCAGAGGAAATTGCGGGCATCTGCCTCCATGGGGGTCAGATAGGCTTGCCGGGCAGCCGACATGACCATGCCATCGGCAAAGGCGAGGAACATGTTTCTCAGGTACTGCAGGGGTTTGCTGGCGATATCGCCCAGTTTGTCCTGGTGGCGAAGCAGGGTCAGGTAGCCCATGGTCCTGACCTCATTCCACTCCTGAAGGGAGATGTATTCATTGGGGAAAAGAGACACGGCGCGAAAGTAGTTCTCCTCCCCGGTGGCGACATAGAGTTCCATGGCGGCCCAGATGAATTCATCGGTCAGATCACCGCCGGCATAAGCGCCGGTCACAATATCGGGATCGTGCAGGAGGTTCATCTTGTCCTGTTCATACAGTACGGCCGGGTTGCCGGCTGCCCAGTTCCAGGCTTTCCGGGCGGCCTGCAGGCAGCGGTCGGAAAGGCCGGGCAGTTCAGCCTCGAAGCGGGAGAAAACCCGGGCGGCCTGGGCCATGACGGCGGCGAAGTCGAGGGCTGCCTGGGTGCTCTTCTGCACGACATAGCGTTTGTCATTGGCATTTTCCGGCTTGATGAACCCCTCGAACTGGGCGGTGGTGCATTTGTGGTACACGCCGCCATCCGCGGGATCCTGCATGGTCAGCATCCACTGCAGGTTCCAGTTCACCTCGTCCAGCAGGTCGGGGATGCCGTTGTCCCTTTCAGGGATGTTCATTTGCAGTTGATTGAAGAAATCGGGGAAGTCCTCGTAGAGGGAAAGCATGGTTCCGGTGGTGATGCCGGAGTTGACGATATATTTGTTGTAGTCGCCGGCGTCATACCAGCCGCCGGGAGAGGAAATGATGCTGTCTTTGGGCCGGCGTTTGTCAGCGGCGGAGCTGTGGACATAGACGACCTTGTCGGGGTGGCTGAGGGGGCGGTGCCACTTGCCGGCGTAGGTTTCCGGCTGGTCGGTTGACATTCGCTGGTGGTAATAGGATTTGAGGGTGGCCCGCGCCAGCTCCTGGTGCACATCGGCCTTGATTTGGAAGGGGTAGGAGCTGCCGAGGGATGGGATGGAGACGACGTAGGTTCCGTTTTTTTGGAAGCTGGAGAAATCGGCCACCCATGTCTGTTTTCCGGAGAGGGAGGACACCTGAGGACCTTCCAGGGTGCCGGTGAACAGTTTTTTGTCATCGCCGGGGGCGGTGATGTGAAATTCTCCTTTTACTGGTTCGGTGATGATGGCAATTTTAGGGCCGTTGGGGTAGAATCCCAGTTGATTGAGGCGGATTTTTTCACTTGCGTTTTGCGCAGTGGCAGTTTGGAGGCAGCTTGCCAGGGCTAACAGGTAGCATGCTAAATTCAATCTCATTTGAAATTTCGTTTTAATAAATAAGTCCGATAGTAGAAGGTGCGCAAGGCACAGCTCCTTCCGGGGCTGTCTCAAGAGACCTTGCGCAGTCAGTTCCGCCGGTGCCGATTGTTTCCCCGGAAAGGGCATTCGGCCGGCCACAGGCCGGCCGAATGCCCTAAAATCTCCCTTCCTCCGCGGTTTGGCGAAGCCAAACCGCGGAGGAAGGGAGATTTTAGGCGCGCGGGGCAAAGCCCGCGCACATTTGCAGGAGAAAACGCCTTGCGAGAGGTGCTTTTGAGACAGCCTCAAAGGGGTCTTCAGGGAGCGCGGCGCAGCCCCGCGGAGGGTGGCTTGACGAGAGGTCTTTTGAGACAGCCCCGCATCCTTTTCACAAGAAGGTACCTCGTCGCCGGGTCTTCAGAGTCCGGGCGGCCTGCTGCAACATCAAAAACAAAAAAGTGCGCAAAGCCACAACAGTCAACGCGCAGCAATATCTGCAATTTTATGTGCAACAGGAAATAAAAAGCGGCGTGAAAATAAAAAACAATCCGGGCATTCAACCCGCTGTTCTGGAATGGCTGGGGATGGTAAAGACAAACTCGGTGCCGGAGCCATTTGATTTCTCCACCCAGATATTTCCCCCCATGTTATTGACAATCTTCTTGCAGGTGGCCAGCCCAATGCCGGTCCCCTCGTAGTCACTCCGGCTGTGAAGTCTTTCAAAAAGATTGAAGACGCTTTGCTGGTATTCCTCCGGGATGCCGATTCCGTTGTCCTGGAAGCTGAAAATGTGGTGTTTTTTATCGGTGCTGTAGCGGATGTCTATTTTCGGTGCCACATCCGGCCGCCTGAATTTGATGGAGTTGGAGATGAGATTTTGAAACAACTGCATCATCTCGGTGGAGGTGGCTTTGATGACAGGAAGCTTGCTGGAAGACAGGGAGGTATTGGTTGCCTCCATGGTGGTCATCATGTTGCCGATGACTATCATGACAGTGTGGTTGAGATCAATATCTGCCAGTTTCTCCGGTCTCCTGCCCAGGCGGGAGTATTCCAGCAGGTCGTTGAGGAGTTTCTCCATCCGATAGACCCCGTCCGTGACATAGCCAAAAAACTCAGTGGTGGTGGGGTCTGTACTCATATCCAGCCTCCGGCGGATAAGCTGGGTATAGCTGCCGATCATGCGGAGCGGCTCCTTCAGGTCATGGGAGGCAGCATAGGCGAACTGTTCCAGCTCCTTGTTGATGGCCAGCAGCTTGCGCTCCGCCTCCTGCAGCAGGCGAGTTTGCTCTGACAACTCGGCCTTCTGCCGGGCCAGTTCCTCCTGCTTCTCCAGGATTGCCGCTATTATCTGCTTCTGGCCCACGGCAAAAATCACTACGATGAACACCAAGACTACAAACAAGCCGGCGTAGGAAGTGTAATAGTAAAACGGACTGTATTGCTCCATCTGGCTGATGAAATCCATTTTGGTCTGTGCATGCGCAAGATAGAGATAAGTCGATGCGGCCAGCAAGGCACCCAGCCAGAACATTCCCGAGTACACGCTGGAAAAGAGCAGGGCCAACAGCGGCGACACCAGCATCCACTGCAGGTTGTCGGAGTAAAGACCTCCGCTGTCGAATGTGATTGAAAACCAGCCCAAAAAGGTGATGAGCGATAACAGGTTACCGGAGAGATGAAAACTGCCCCATTTTTTAAATATAAGGATCAGCATTACAGCAACCAACATGGCCCATCCCAGCGGGGGGGTCTCCATTTCATGAAAAATCAAGGTGTTGGCCAAATAGAAAATAAACGCGGAGAAGAATAAAAGCAGGTGTATGTAAACGAGGGTTCTGGCTTTTCTGACAGACCAGGGATGGTCCTTGGCCCTTTCCGGAATCAGCCAGTCATCTATGAATCGTCCTGTGCTTTTAAAGGGCGTTGTGATTTGCATAATTCAACAGGCGTTGACACGGGAGGCAGCAATTTCCCGCTCATGACGCCTTGATTATTGTGGTTGATGAAATTGTTGTTTGCTTGGCAATATGTCTACAACAATATGTTTGCCAAACAGGAGAGGGGGATGGGGGCGGACCAGGCTCAGAAGACCTGGAAATTCGGATTTATCGCCACCGGTGCTGATTGGCCCCCGGAAGGCCACGAGGCTGTATCAAAAGACCCATTTGGCCAGGCGTCTTATCGCAAAAGGCGCACGGGGCATTG
>JBEAYO010000283.1:0-5168 GCA_041159285.1 Bacteroidota bacterium
ATCAACACCCCTTTGGGAACGCATGGCGATTGCTGTCCTTGTCGTTGCTGATAACCCTGCTGCTGAACGGCCTCCCGGCGGCAGCCCAGCCGGACTTTTACAAAAACCACCAGTTCACGAAATCTGACACCCTGCGGGGAATGCTCAGCCAGGCCCGCTCCTGTTACGACGTCACCTTCTATGACATCAACCTGGCCGTGGATGTCAAAAAAAAACACATCAAGGGCCACGTGGACATTCACTTCAAGGCAGTCCAGGCATTCAGCTCCATGCAAATCGACCTCCACAGCGGCCTTGAGATAGAGAAAATCACCTTCTATGATCAGCCCATACGCTTCGAGCGTGAGTTCGATGCCGTTTTCATCAGCCTCCCCCTGGAACTGCCCGCAGCTGCCGAGGCCATGCTGCGCGTTTACTACGACGGCTTTCCCCAGGTCGCAAAAAATGCCCCCTGGGATGGTGGCTTCGTCTGGTCGAAAGACATGAAGGACCGGCCCTGGACGGGAGTCGCCTGCGAGGGCGATGGCGCCAGCCTCTGGTGGCCTTGCAAGGACCACCTCTCGGACGAGCCCGACAGCGCTGCCATCACCCTGGCTGTAGCACCCGAGTTCACGGCTGTTTCCAACGGCAACCTGCGGGAAGTAAGGGAATTGCCCAACGGCCAACGGCAATTTCACTGGTTCGTCTCCTACCCCATCAACAATTACAACATCTCTCTCAACATCGGCCACTACGCCCACTTCAAGGATGCCTGGGTGTCGGCACAAGGCGATTCGCTGGCGCTGGACTACTACGTCATGGATTACAACCTGAACAAGGCAAAGGAGCACTTCCAGCAGGTGAAGCCCATGCTCAGCTGTTATGAGCGGTACTTCGGCCCCTACCCTTTTCCGCGCGACGGCTTTGCCATGGTGGAAACGCCCTATCTGGGCATGGAGCACCAAAGCGGCATCGCCTATGGCAACCGCTACAACCGCGGATATCTCGGCGGCATGATTCCGGGAGACATGAACTGGGATTTCATCATCATTCATGAAAGCGGCCACGAGTGGTTCGGCAACGCCATCAGCGTCAAGGACCATTGCGATATGTGGATTCATGAGTCATTCACCACTTATATGGAGGCCCTTTACGTGGAATGCATGTACAGCTATGTCGACGCCGTCCGTTACCTGGAGGGGCAGCGTCCGTTCATCCGGAATGCAGAGCCACTGCTGGGCCCCAGGGATGTCAACTGGGACGACTGGAAGGCCAGCGACCACTACTACAAGGGCTCCTGGATGCTGCACACGCTGCGGCACGCCATTCAGGACGACGAGCGCTTTTTTGGCTTGCTGCGCGGATTTTACGACCGCTTCAAGTTTACCACCTGCACCACTGCGGATTTCATCAATTTTGCCAATGAGTACCTGGGCCGCGATTACACTGTCTTCTTTGAGCAGTATCTTTGGCACAGGGAGCCGCCTCGCCTGGAATATGAATTGAAGAAGAAGGGAAACAAGCTGAAGGTAAAGTACAGGTGGGCGGAGGCTGTCGATGGCTTTGACATGCCGGTGCTGGCCGGGAAAAAAGGAGCGTACCAGCTGCTTCATCCCCTTACAAATTCCTACCGAGAGATCGTTTTTGAAAACATGGATGAAGAGGAGTTCAGGGTGGCGACGGAGCTGTTCTATGTGCGTTGATTTTCAATGACAGCGGCTGTCTTAAAAAGACCTGGAAATACATTCCGTTGGTGCTGTTTGCTTCCCGGAAAGGGCATACGGCATGCCTCGGGCACGCCGTATGCCCAAAAGACCCCTCGGCGAGACATCCTATTTTGAAAAGGAGCCTGTCTCAAAAGATACTTTGACAAGGCGCCTTCCCGCAAAAGGCGGGCGTGGCCTTGCCCCGCGTGCCTAAAATCCCCTTTCCGCCGCGGCTTGGCTTCGCCAAACCGCGGCGGAAAGGGGATTTTAGGGCATTCGGCCGGCCTGCAGCCGGCCGAATGCCCTTTTCGGGGGCCAATCCGCACCGTCGGGACGGATTGTCGGGTCTTTTGAGACAGCCTCTCATCCCAAAGAGGATACCTCGCCAAAGAGGTCTTTCGAGGCTGCCTCAAGGCCGACTTTCGGGCAACTTTTACCAGGACAAACCGCGCCTGCAAAACAAACACTCACGACAAACAATGAAAGGACAGGGCTATGATTTTGTACTGATAGAGGCAGATCACGTCTTTGAGTTCCAAAGTCAGGGACCCAAGGGAACTATTGTCAAGGTTGTTTGGTTTGAACGTCTGAGCGAGAACTCCTGGAACCTGGCATTCGGAGACAAGCAAGGAGATTCCGCCCTGCTGGATGACCTGAGCATTTCCAACAACGGAGACCTGCGAATGGTCATGCAAACCGTGGCAAACATCGCCCTTGAGTTCATGTCCGCACAACCCGGAAAACTGCTCTTCATACAGCCCATTGACGAACGCAGGAAATCACTGTACAACTACATCTTCAGCAAGAAATGGCCTGAAATCAGAGAAAAATACCAGGTATTTGGCATCAGCGGCGACTATTTTGACAATTATCAGCCAGAAAAGATGTACGACCTATTTGTTCTGTCGCTAAAACCCGGTAATTTTGAACAGTAAAATCAGCATGAGATGAAATTACAGGAAAGTCCAGCCCGAATACCAGCCGCCCCGGCATCTGACAGCTCTGCTGCCGCCGAAACAGGTGTTGCCGGTGCTGCTGCCAGCAGTCGCTATCGCAAAGGATCCTACCTCATGACCCTTCGAAACACCACCCGCTTTCGCATGGCCTGGCTGCACTATAAGCACCCTGAGTGGAAACTCCCTCAAATAGTAAGGGACATGACAAGCTGGTATGCCCCGGAAATCCCCTCCGACATCATCTCGGAAATGAAGACTTTCATCAAAACAGAGTGGAAGAAAAAATCCTTCCTGTCAATTGACGCCGCCTCCTTCGACCAGTTGTTCGGCAAGGATGTTCATGCCTGACTTCCCTTCATAGCTTGCTGAAAACCTTTTTTCCCGAAAGAACATCCACCATGCTGCAACACCGCACCCTCCTGGTTTGTCTGCCTATGTTTTCCCTCCCGCTGCTGCTGCACCTGTTCAAGCGCGAAGTGCCAGCCACAGGCCAGGGGTTCCACACCCGGCAGGAAAAGGCCTTGTTCAACAGCATGCTGACCGACACCTCGCTCTCCGTGGCCTACAATGAACTGTTCGCCGGCAGCGGCACCTGCCAAAAATGCCACGGCTATGACACCCTGGGCATTGCCAGCGTGGACGCCAACGGACAGGATGTCAACGTGGTGGACGACTGGCGGGCCACGATGATGGCCAACTCCGCCAGGGATCCCTTCTGGCGGGCCAAGGTCAGCCACGAGGTGCTCCTCCACCCGCAACACCAGGCGGCCATCGAAGACAAATGCACCTCCTGCCATGCCCCCATGGGTCATTTCAACGCCAAGCACATCGGCGCCACCCACTATCTGATGGCAGACCTCCTCGGCGATGAACTGGCTCAGGATGGCGTCTCCTGCCTGGCCTGCCACATGCAAAGCCAGGAAAGCCTGGGGCTTCATTTTTCCGGCGAGATGCAGTTCGACACCTTCAAAATGGCATACGGACCTTACACGGCACCGCTGGTGAGCCCGATGCTGACGGAGACGGGCTACAAGCCCAAGTTCAGCCCCTTGATGCACGATGCCGATCAATGTGCAGCCTGCCATACCCTGGTCACCGAGACCATAGACCTGGAAGGAAATTTCACCGGAAATACCTTCATAGAGCAAGCCACCTACCACGAATGGCTAAACTCCAGCTACCGCGAAAGCGCCAGCTGCCAGGAATGCCACATGCCCAACCTCGACAAATGGCCGGTTTACCTCGTGACGGGCGCACAGACGGAGCCGCGCAATCCCTACTACCTCCATGGCTTCGTCGGCGGTAATGTGACCATGCTCGGGCTGCTGCGCGACAATGTGGAAGTGTTAGGGCTCAAGGCATCTCCCGGCCAGTTTCAGGAGGTGATTGCCAAAACCGTGGACATGCTCCAAGACAAAACCCTCGAGCTGGAACTACAACTCGAATCCAGGGCTGACGATACGGCTATGTTCCATGTCAAGCTCCGCAACAAGGCGGGGCACAAGTTCCCCTCCGGTTACCCTTCCCGGCGTGCCTTCATCGAGTTCTGCGTGCGCAATGAGGCCGGCGACACCCTGTTCGTGTCTGGAAAAACGGATGGCAACTTCGAGGTGCTGGGCCAGAATGCAGACTATGAACCTCACTACCAGCTCATTGAGAAGGAAGATGAGGTTCAGATTTACGAGCAGGTGCTGGGAGACGTCAGCGGCAATGTCACCACTGTGCTGGTGCGGGCAAGCGAGGCCTTGAAGGACAACCGCCTGCCTCCCCTGGGCTTTTTGAAGAGCCACCCTGCCTACGACTCGACGCGGATTGCCGGCGACGCCCTGCTCGATACTGATTTCAACCTGGAAAACGGGGTGGAGGGAAGCGGTACGGACCAGGTGTTTTACCGCATCGCCGTGCCCGACGAGGAGGCACTGCTGGTCAGTGCGAAGGTTTTCTATCAAAGCACGCCTCCAAAGTGGATGAAGGAGATGTTCGATGAGCACACTGCTGAAATTGACCTGTTCCGCGGTATGTTTGATGCGGCTGACCGCACTCCGGTGCTGGTCCAGTCGGCCGAGGGGCAGTTCCCGGGTGTGGTGGCCACCCGCCAGTCCAGAAAGAGCGATCGCATCACCAGGGTCTATCCTACCCTGTCGGCAGATGGCAGGCTGTTCGTGGAGTCCAGCTTCCCGCATGACCTGAAGGTCTTTGACCTGCAAGGAAAGCCACTTTTGTCTGCCAGCGGGAAGTCTGGGAATTACGAGTTGGTGCTTCCCCGAGGCGGCGTATATTTGTTAAAATTTCACTCTAAAAAGGGGAAAGAGCAGGTGGAAAAGGTATTTGTCCGCTGATAATTCCTATTTTGCTGCTGCCAACCGTCGAATTGCATCTTCATCACCATCGCAAAAATGGGATTCGCCTAAAAGTGTACGCGGTACGGTTCCGCCTTCTGGAAAGGATGACTGGCGGGAGGGCCACAGGCCTGCCCGCCAATCACACTCAATTCCCATTCTGCGAAGGCTGTCTCAAAAGATCTTGC